>NZ_JANSJD010000016.1:0-73988 GCF_047462395.1 Synechococcus sp. H55.7 | reverse complement strand
AGCGATTGAAGCTTGACTGCGTTGACCACCTTCTCTGGTGTGTTTTGGTTGACCCAGTTGAGTGCTTGTGCAAAAGCAGACAAGGTTGCCTCTAGCTTCACGGCTTGCGAAGCAGATACCTTGAGCTTGCAGGAGATAGTCAGGACTTGGGTCATGATGCAATCATACGTCGTCCGCATTCCTCCCGACCCTGGCCCTACGGGTACAGGGCGGGGCTCCTGCGGTTTCTAGCTGAATGCTGGCCTAAATTGCGTGTATCTGGATACCTGAGTTCTGCGAAGGTGGAGTGGATACTGCCATGAGCCGACTTTCCTCTCATGAAGCCTATCTGAAGAGGATGCTCTTCCGCCCGACCACTGCAGCCCCCCACGGCATGACGTTGATCGAGTTGCTGGTGGTCATCGTAATTGTTGGTATTCTCTCCGCTGTGGCTATTCCCAATCTGCTCAATCAGATTCGTCGCTCCAGAGTTGCTGAAGCCCAAGCAGCTTTGGCGACCGTTGGCCGTGCTTCAGAAGTTTTCCGCATGGACTTTACGGTTTATCCCTCCGGCTACACCGATATCGAATTCGGTGGGGTTCACGGGGATCGCTATTTGCAAGACCCCTGGCCAGCCTACAACTGTCGTCTTCCTGAAGTGGTTCCTCCTGCTCCTGGCGTGACCGGCATGCGTTGGATGACTGAGGCTCATACCCATGTGAGTGCTGGTGGGGAGCTTCTGCGCTGTGACATCGGCCTTGGGGATCGCCAGCAAGAGGTTTTGGCTTCTGGCTACGACCTGCACAACTCCTGCAACCTCTATCGGTGAAACTCTGAAGATTTCACACAACGGGACTGGGCGGACTTGAACCGCCGGCCTAGCGCTTAGGAGGCGCTTGCTCTATCCATCTGAGCTACAGCCCCAGACAAAGAGAGAATGGAGTAAGGGATGCTGGGCAACACCTACCGATCTTAAACCCTCAACCCAGATTACCAGAAAGCGCCGTTAAGCCTTTGCCCGCCGCTGCGCGGAAGCAAGCCGCAGCCCTGAGGGGGATGTCAAGTGGGAAGTGGGGTGCCGGATTGGTGGCCAGTTCTCTAAGATAGTCCAACTGGGAAATTGGCGTTGTCTTGGAGGCGCTTTGTCTGACAGTCTGCTGATCCGCAATGCGGAGCTATTGGTGCCGGAAGGGGATCCCTGGCTGGGAGATGTGCTGGTGCGGGAGGGACGCATTGCCCAAATCGGCCAGAATCTCTCGGCAGAAAGGGTGGCTAGGGTTATCGACGCGGAGGGCCATACCCTCATGCCGGGGGTGATCGACCCCCAGGTTCACTTTCGCGAGCCGGGCCGGGAGCACAAAGAAGACCTACAGACGGGATCCTGGGCCTGCGCTCGCGGTGGGGTAACCAGCTTTCTGGAGATGCCCAATACGGATCCGCTGACGATCGACCAGGCAACGCTGGATGACAAGTTGGCCCGGGCCGCCAGCAAGTGCGTGGTCAACTACGGCTTTTTCATCGGAGCCACCGCCGATAACCTCAAAGAGCTGCAAACAGTGCAAGGGGCTTGCGGCATCAAGATCTTCATGGGATCCATGCATGGCCCCTTGCTGGTGGATGACCAAGCGGCATTAGAGCGGATCTTTGCCGAGACGGATCCCAATTTTGTTATCGCCGTCCACGCTGAAGATCACTCGCGGATTCAAGCCCGGCGGGCCCTCTTTGCCGGACGTACAGATGTGGCGGTTCACTCCCTGATTCAGGATGAAGAAGCCGCGCTGATTGCCTCGCAACGGGCTTTGGACTTGGCCACCCGCTACCGCCACCGCCTGCACATTTTGCACCTCTCCACCGGCCTGGAGGTGGAGCTGCTGCGCCAGCACAAACCCGCCTGGGTTAGCGCCGAGGTCACCCCTCAGCACCTGCTGCTCAGCACCGCCGACTACGCCCGCCTGGGATCCCTCGTCCAGATGAACCCGCCGCTGCGGGATCCGGCTAACCTGAACCAGCTCTGGCAGGGGCTACACGACGGCATCCTTGATTGCATCGCCACCGACCATGCCCCCCACACCCTGGCCGAAAAGGCCCAGCCCTACCCCCACTCCCCCTCTGGCATGCCCGGTGTGGAGACGGCCTTGCCCCTGATGCTGACCGCAGCCCAGCAGGGCCGCTGTACCCTGCGCCAGGTGGTGCAGTGGATGTGCGAGGCGCCGGCCCGCCTCTACGGGATCCCCAACAAGGGGCGGCTGCAGGTGGGCTACGATGCCGATCTGGTATTGGTGGATCGCCACACGCCTCAGCCGGTGCGACGGGAAGAGCTGCTCACCAAATGCGGCTGGAGCCCGTTTGAGGGCTGGGAACTGGTGGGCTGGCCGCTGCTCACAATTGTGGGCGGGCAGATCGCCTTTCAAAACGGTCAGGTGGATCCCTCGGTGCGCGGCCAGGCGCTAACCTTTCGGCGCTAGGGGGATCCCCTTCGAGGTTGCACCTGTTCAAACCTTTCAAGATGGCGGTTGAACACTGAGCTGCTTCGGCTTCTCCCTGCCTAGGCAAGAGGAGCAGAGCTCCAGATCCCATCTCAGTTTATAGTCTTATAGTCATTTCAAATAGCAATGAAACGGTTCGTTACGTCGTTATTGCTACGCAACGCTGTCGCGAACGCGCCGCTCTAACTCCCCTCTCCCTCTGGGAGAGGGGCTGGGGGTGAGGGCTGGGAGAGGGGCTGGGGGTGAGGATAGTGGCGAGGAATGCTTGGGGAGTGTCTTACGCCCTTTCAGTAAGCTGTGCTACTTTGAAAGCGATAATCGATGATAATCAAGTTGGAAAACACCTAAGGAGCGGCCATGAAAGTTGCCTACGTCTTCATCACTCCTCGCGGCGGCACCTACAAGCTGGGCCAGATGATCCTGCCGCAGCTAGAAGCGGGGGTACACGGCGTGGAAGTGGTGGGCATGTTCTTTTTTGACGACAACTGCTTTGTCTTGCGGCAGGGGGATCCCATTGGCGAGCGCCTGGCCAAGATTGCCGAAGCGCAAAAGATTTTGCTGATGATGTGTGACCTGTGCGCCCTGGAGCGCAACCTGGCGGAAGGGGAACCCAAGTGGTGCGACTCAAAGGGCCAGGGGCGCAAGGAGCCGGGCTATTGTGTTCCCAAGAATGTGGTCAAAGGCGTGCAGGTGGGCTGCTTTCCCGACCTCTACGCGGCCCTAAAAGACAACCCACCTGACCAGGTAATTAGCCTCTAACCGACTTAGCTGACGGCTACGGCAGCAGGCGGCTCTTGGCTGGGCTGAGAGCCAATCTTGCGGAAGACCAGCCGTTCGTTGGCCACATCCACCAGGATGCGGTCGCCGGGCAGGAACTCGTTTTCCAGCAGCTTGGTGGCGATGGGGTTTTCGATCTCCCGCTGGATCACCCGCTTCAGCGGGCGAGCTCCAAACACGGGGTCGTAGCCCAGCTCGGCCAGGTAGTCCTTGGCCTCTTCGGTGAGGACAATCTCAATCTGCTGATCCGCCAGCAACTGCTCCACCCGCCGCATCTGCAGGCTGACGATCTGGCGAATCTGCGCTTTGGTGAGGGCGTGGAAGATGATGAGTTCATCCACGCGGTTGAGGAACTCCGGCCGGAAGTGGTGCCGCAGCATGGCCAGCACCTGAGTTTTCATCTCCTCGTAGCGGCTCTCATCGCCCCCGATTTCCAGAATCAGCTCGCTGCCGATGTTGCTGGTCATGATGATGATGGTGTTCTTGAAGTCCACCGTCCGCCCCTGGGAGTCGGTGATGCGGCCATCGTCCAGCACCTGCAGCAGGATGTTGAAGACATCGGGGTGAGCTTTCTCCACCTCGTCAAAGAGCACCACCGAGTAGGGACGGCGCCGCACCGCTTCCGAGAGCTGCCCCCCTTCTTCGTAGCCCACATAGCCCGGCGGAGCCCCAATCAAGCGGGAGACAGAGTGCTTCTCCATGTACTCGGACATGTCGATGCGCACCATCGCCTCGGAGGTGTCGAAGAGGAACTCCGCCAAGGCGCGGGCAAGTTCCGTTTTGCCAACGCCGGTGGGCCCCATGAACAGGAAGGAGCCAATGGGCCGATTGGGATCCTTAAGGCCAGCGCGGGCCCGCCGAATGGCAGCGGCTACGGCGGCTACCGCTTCGTCCTGGCCCACCACCCGCTGGTGCAAGTGGGCTTCCAGGCGCAGCAGCTTTTGCTTTTCCGACTCCATCAAGCTGGTGACCGGGATCCCGGTCCAGCGGGAGACGATCTCGGCAATGTCTTCGGGCGTCACCTGCTCCCGCAGCAAGGGCTCACCGTTGGCCTGCAGCTTGGCCAGGTGGGCCTCCTGCTCTTGGATCTGCCGCTCCAGCTCCATCAGCTTGCCGTATTTGAGCTCGGCAGCGCGGTTGAGGTCATATTTTTGTTCTGCCTGTTCAATCTGCAGCTTGACGGCATCCCGCTCGGCTTTGAGGTTTTGCAGCCGCTCGATGGCCTCTTTTTCCATCTGCCAACGAGCATTGAGCTCCCGCTGTCGCTCCATCAGGTTGGCCAGCTCCTGCTCGATTTTGCCCAGGCGATCTTTGGAGGCGAGGTCGTCTTCCTTCTTGAGGGAGAGCTCCTCCATCTGCAGTTGCATGATGCGCCGGTCGATTTCATCCAATTCGACGGGTTTGGAGGTGATCTCCATCTTGAGCTTGGCTGCCGCTTCGTCCACCAGGTCGATGGCCTTGTCGGGCAAAAAGCGCTCGGAGATGTAGCGGTTGGAGAGAACGGCTGCCGCCACCAAGGCCGAGTCGCTGATCTTGACCCCGTGGTGCAGCTCGTAGCGCTCTTTGAGGCCGCGCAGGATGGAGATGGTGTCTTCTACGGAGGGCTGATCCACATACACCGGCTGGAAGCGGCGCTCCAGGGCGGCGTCTTTTTCGATGTGTTTGCGGTACTCATCCAGGGTGGTGGCGCCAATGCAGCGCAATTCGCCCCGGGCCAGCATCGGCTTGAGCAGGTTGCCGGCATCCATCGCCCCCTCGGCAGCCCCCGCCCCGACCACGGTGTGCAGCTCGTCGATGAAGAGGATGATCTGCCCTTCCGATTCGGTAACCTCCTTGAGCACAGCTTTGAGGCGGTCTTCAAACTCACCGCGGTACTTGGCGCCAGCAATCAAGGAGCCCATATCTAGGGCAATGACGCGCCGGTTTTTCAACGACTCCGGCACATCTCCCCGGTTGATGCGTTGAGCGAGACCTTCGACAATGGCGGTTTTCCCCACGCCGGGTTCGCCGATGAGCACCGGGTTGTTTTTGGTGCGGCGGGAGAGCACCTGAACGACGCGGCGGATCTCGTCGTCCCGCCCGATCACCGGATCCAGCTTCCCTTCGCGGGCGGCCTTGGTCAAGTCGCGGCCATAGCGCTCCAGGGCCTCGTAGCGGGACTCAGGGTTTTTGTCGGTAACCCGCTGTTTGCCCCGCACTTGTTGGATAACGGGTTTGAGGCGCTCGACGGTTAAACCTAGGGGTGCTAAAACCCGCTTGCCCACCCGCTCGTCGTCCAGGGCTCCCAAAAGCAAGTGCTCTACCGAAATGAAGTCGTCTTCGTATTCTTTGCGAAACTCTTCAGCCCGATCCAGCGTGGTCTCCAGGCCGCGGCCCAGGTAGAGCTGATCCACCCGCGCCAGCTTGGGCTGCTGGTTGATAAAGCTTTCCACCTTGTCCCGCACCAGCCTTGGATCGAGGCCGGCCCGCTGCAAAATGGTCTGGGTGAGACCCCCTTCTTGATCGAGAAGGGAGATGAGCAAATGCTCGGTTTCCAGTTGCTGCTGCTGGTGCCGCCGGGCTACATCCTGGGATTGGACAATGGCGCTCCAGGCTTTCTCGGTAAATTGGTTGGGATTGGTGGGCTGCATAGAAGTTCAGCAGGTTTTTTACTACAGTGTATAGGAAGACAGCAGGGGAAGCGGCCATCTCGGCCCCCGCTTGGGAAAAGGGATCCTGATAATTCAGGTATCGCCCATTTTGGCCGCGCCAGAGTTCGCAACAACCGCCCCCTTTGCCCTCGATCGATGGAGGGATCCCCGCCTTATTCCTCTTCTTCGCAGGGGCGGCCCTCGCCGATCACTGCCAAATCAATTTGCTGGCGGTAGTAATCGACGTTTTTAATCTGCACTTCCACTCGATCCCCCAGACGGAACTGGCGCCGGCTCTTGCGCCCTACCAGGGCCTGCTGGCGGCTGCGGTACTCGTACCAATCGTTTTTCAGGGTGCTGACCCGCACCAACCCTTCCGCCAAGATGGGATCCACCTGCACAAAAAAGCCGTAGTTCTGGACGCCGATGATCAGGCCGGGGAACACCTCCCCCAGATGTTTTTGCATGAACTCAGAGCGCTTCAGGCCCATCAGCTCCCGTTCTGCGTGCTGCCGGATCCGGTGCCCCTCCTGGATTTTGGGCAGTTGCGCCTGGAGAAAGGCCTGCCATTCCTCCTGCAGCTTGGGTGGCAACACCTGCCAGTCGATCTGGCCGTAGCCGCCGGGGCCGTGCAGATCCACCACGGTTTTGGAGCGCGGGCTGCGGCGATCCCGTCCTTTGCTCAAGGCCAGGTGCAAAGCACGCAAATTCAGCAAATCGGCATAGCGGCGTAAAGGGGCCGTAAAGGTGGCGTAGGGTTCTTTAAGGCCCAAGCCAAAATGGCCGAGGGGCTCCTGCAGAGGCTGCAGGCAATACTCGACGGGGGGCAAAGTGGCCAACAACTGGGCCACCAAGGCTGGGCTAGTCCCTGCGGCCAACACATCGGGGGCGGTGATGCGGACACAGATCCGCTGCCAATCGGCCAAGGTCACGGCTTCTGGATCCTGCAAATTCAGATCCAGCTTCATGGCGTTGGCCAGGCGCAAAAAGTTCTGCAGGGCCTCGGCAGTGGGGGCGGACTGCACGCGGGCCAAGGAAGGGATCCCCAATTGGCGCAAATGGTGGCCCAAGGTTTGGTTGGCCAGCAGCAGCACCTCGGTCATCAGAGCGTGGGCGCCGAGGCGATCGCTGATCAAAAGGGGGCCGTAGCCGCTCTCGTCAGCGGAGTGGGGGGTGAGCAAATCCAACAGGGGCAGGTCAAAGCCGCCCGCTTGGTGACGTTTGACCCGCAGGATTTGGCTGAGGCGGAGCAGGTTTTGCAGCAGGGCCATCAATTCTGGCACCTCCTCCTCAGGGCCCAGATCCGCAGCGGTGGCCAAGAGGGCCTGCACCTGGCCATAGGAGAGGTGAGCCCGCGACTGCACCAGGCTGGGATGGATCTCGAAGCTTTGTACCACCCCCTCTGGGTCGATGGTTAACAGCAACGAATAGGCCAAGCGCTCCTGCTGCGGCAACAGAGCCAGGCGGCTGTGCACTTCCGGCGGAAAAAGAGGCAACACCCTCGTGTCGAGGTAAACGGTGGCCGTCCGCTGCTGAGCTTCTTGCTCCAGAGGATGCTCAGGATCCAGCCAGTGGGCCACGTCGGCAATGTGGATCCCCAGCAGCCAGTTGTCCTCTTCCTGCCGCTGCAGGGAGACGGCCACGTTGGGCTCGAGGCCGTGGGGGTGCTGCAGATCCAAGGGTTCTAAAGTGATGCAAAACCAATCGCGCAGATCGCGACGGCCCTTTTGGTCGGAGCGGCTCAGCTTTTTGGGCAGGGCGGCCGCGGCTTCTAGCACCGCCGGGGGAAACTCCTGCGGCAGGTCGTACTTGCAACAAACCAGATCTGCATCGATGGAGGCCTCCGGGCCGTCGCCCAAGATCTTGCGAATCGTGCCCACGGGGGGCAAATCTCCCAGCGGATAGCGCTCCACTTCCACATAGGCCACCCGACCTTCCGCCAGCTCGGCAGGGGATCCCTCCGTCAAGGCCAGCTCGAACAGCAGCCGGTCATCCAAAGGCACCACCCGAAAGTCCTGTTCCGTCTGTTTGAGGCGGCCCACCAGTGTAGGGTTGGCCCGCTCCATGACGGCCACCACCTCTCCCTCCGGGCTGCGGCGGCGATTGCCCTCTTTGGTGATCCGGGCTATCACTTGGTCGCCGTTCCAAGCGCCGCTGAGGTTGCTGCCGTGGATGTACACATCCTCCGCCCCCGGCTCATCCCGGATGGCGAAGCAAAAGCCCTTGCTGGAACAGCGCAAGCGCCCCACCACCAGGGATTCATCCGGCCTACGCCGATAGCGAGGCGGATCCCCTGTGCGTTCGAGAAACCCTGCCCGCACCAGACCATCGAGGGCAATCTCAAGCATTTCCTGCGCTTCTGGATCAGGGGATGGCAAGAGAGCAAGAAGTGTGTCTTTGTCGGTCCATTGTTCCTGAGAGAGAAAATGCTGAAAAATCCGAGAGAAGTCCATTTTGGGTGTCAGGGAAAGGAGGAGGGAAGAAGGGGGGTTAAGACAGGGCAAGACTCAACCCGTTGGCGTTAATCTCGGTGGCCGGTGACGATAAAAGCCACCCGCTGACCGATGTTGGTGCTGTGGTCGGCCAGACGTTCTAGGTAGCGGATCGCCAGCAACATCAACAGGATAGGCTCGATCGATCCCCTGATGTCCGACTGTTGCGCCAACGTATTGTAAAGGTTGGTGTAGTCTTCATCAACGGCGTCGTCTTCCCGCTTCAGTTGTCGGCCCAGCTCGGCATCCAACTCCGTCAGGGCCGCCAGGCTATGGCTGAGCATTTTCTGGCAGCGCTGCATCATCACGCGAATGTGCCTCAGCTCCGGCGGCGGCGGGTAGAAAGCCAAGCGCAAGGCCACTTCGGCCAAGTCTTTGGCGTAGTCGCCAATCCGCTCCAGATCCCGCACCAGTTGCATCAGGGCGCTGATCCAGCGCAGATCTTGTGCCACCGGCGAGCGCAAGGCGATCAAGCTAATACAATCTTTCTCGATTTGACGATAAAAACGGTCAATTTGCTTGTCTTGGGAGATGGCCTGTTCGGCAGCGGCCAAGTTCTGTTCAAACAGGGCCTGCTGGGCCAAGACCACCGATTTTTCCACCAGCGCCCCCATGCGCAGCACGTCCTGCTGAATCCGCTTGATCTGAAGTTGCAGCTCAGCTTGCCCCATGGCTTTTTCCCCATGGATGTAGGTGGGAGGGAGTGGCTGCCACTGTTGGCGGCCCCCGAAGCCAGTCGATTGCACCGGTAGATCTCAATCATGGCAAACTTCTCTCGAATCAAGAGAAAAAACAGGATGGGGATCGAGGGAGCGGCCAATTTGGGAGAGGATGATAAGGAGGGGGTGCAAGCGGGTGGGGTGTTGCGAGGTTGTCTCCGCCTGGAGGCTTGGGGCTATGCTGTCGTTCTGGATTGAGATACTCCGATGACTCGTCCCCCCATTGTCGTGCTGGATGATGATCCCACCGGATCCCAGACCGTGCACAGTTGCCTGCTGCTGACCCGCTGGGATGCGGAAACGCTCAAGCTGGGCCTGCAGGATGGCTCGCCAATTCGCTTCATTCTCACCAACACGCGATCCCTGCCGCCGGCCAAGGCTGCCGAGGTGACACGGTCGGTCTGCCGGGCCCTCAAGCAGGCCATGGGGGAGCTGGGGTGGGAGCGGGCCCTCTTTGTCAGCCGCTCCGACTCGACGCTGCGCGGGCACTACCCCTTGGAAACCGATGTCATGGCGGCGGAGCTGGGGCCTTTTGATGCCCATTTTCTGGTGCCGGCTTTTTTTGAGGGAGGGCGCATCACCCGCGACAGCGTCCACTACCTGCGGGTGGAGGGCCGCTGGGTGCCCGTGCATGAAACGGAGTTTGCCCGCGATGCGGTGTTCGGCTACCACCACAGCTATTTGCCCGACTATGTGCAGGAAAAAACCCAGGGGCGGATCCAGGCTGAGCAGGTGGTGCGATTGACGCTGGAGCAGATCCGCGCCGGCTGTCTGGAGCAGCTTTTGGGTCTAGAGGGGAATGTCTGCTGTGTGGTGGATGGAGAAACCCAAGCGGATCTGGATCGTTTTGCCCAGGATGTTTGGGCGGCTCTGGAGCAGGGGAAGCGCTTTTTGTTTCGCAGCGCCGCCAGCCTCTTGACGGCTCTAGCCCAGTTGCCGCCGCAGCCGGTTCCGCCAGAGCAAATGGGGCAGTTTGTCCGCTCCGACCGGCCAGGGGTGGTGATCGTGGGATCCCATGTGCAAAAGTCCAGCCAGCAGTTGGCCCGCCTGTTGCAGGAGCCAGGGATCCAGGGCATTGAAGTGGAGGTGAAGCGCCTGTTGGAACCGGGGCGGGAAGCGGAGCTGCTGCCGGCCATCTTGAGCCAAGTCCAGCGCGCCTACGAGCAGGGCCTGACGCCGGTGGTCTACACCAGCCGAGAAGAAGTGAGGTTCGACGGTGCCACCCCAGAGGCACGCCTGGCCTTTGGGCAGAGGGTTTCTCGTTTGTTAATGGCCATTGTGCAGGGGCTGCCGGAGGGGATTGGCTACCTGGTCAGCAAGGGCGGCATCACCTCCAACGACACCCTCAGCCTCGGCCTCAACCTGCCGGCAGTGCGGCTGCTGGGGCAGATCTACCCAGGGGTCTCCATGGTGCTCACGCCGGCGGATCACCCCCGCTTTCCCAACTTGCCGGTGGTGCTGTTTCCGGGCAACGTGGGCGAGGTGGATACGCTGGCTTTGATCCACCGTCGCCTCCACAGCCGCGGGCTGGTCTAGCCTAGAGGGAACGCTTCTGTCGGTTCTTCCCGCCATGGCTGAACTCATCTCTTCGCCTGAAGCTCTGCCCGCCTCGGAGGCCTGGTGGGGATCCCTGCGCCAGGGGCAGACGGCGTTGCCCGCGGCGGTGGTGCACCGCTGTTCTGAAAGCCTGGGCAGCCGGGATGCCGATGTGGTGATTGCCGGCGGCACCCTGGGGATCCTCTTGGGAGCGGCTTTGGCCCAGCGGGGCTGGCGGGTGATCCTCATCGAGCGGGGGAGCCTGCGGGGGCGGGAGCAGGAGTGGAACACCTCCCGGCAGGAGCTGCAGGTGTTGTTAGAGCTGGAGTTGCTCACCTCGACAGAGTGGGAGGCGGTGCAGGTGACCCACTACCCCAGGGGGCGCATTGGCTTTGGGGAGGGCCCCACCTGGTGGGTGGAAGGGGTGCTGAACGTGGGCGTGGATCCGGTCAGCTTGCTGGAGTTCCTCAAGCAGCATTTTCTGGCCTGGGGGGGCCAGGTGCGGGAGCAAACCGGGTTTCTGGGCGCCACGGTCCACCCCGATGGGATCCGCATCCAAACCACCACCGGCCAGCTCAGCGCCCAACTGCTGCTGGATGCCATGGGGCACCGCTCCCCCATCTTGGCCCAGGCCCGTCAAGGGCAGCCGCCGGACAGCGTCTGTCTGGTGGTGGGATCCTGCGCCCAGGGGCTGCCGGAGCAACCCACTGGGGATCTGTTCTACAGCTTTACCCCCGCCCAGGAGGGCTACCAGCCCTTTTGGGAGGCCTTCCCCGCCCGCGATGGCCGCACCACCTATCTCTTTACCTACTGCGACCGGGATCCCCGCCGACCCAGTCTGGAGAGGCTTTGGCAGGACTACTGCCGGCTGCTCCCTGCCTACCAGGGGGCCGAGTTGGCCCAGATCCGCTGGCTGCGCAAGCTGTGTGGTGTTTTCCCCGCCTACCGCTGCAGCCCGCTGCAACTGCCTTGGGATCGCCTCTTGGCGGTTGGCGACAGCAGCGGCAGCCAGTCGCCTTTGAGCTTTGGCGGCTTTGGGGCGATGTTGCGCCATCTGGATCGCCTGCAGCAGGGGATCCACGAGGCGCTGGTGCAGCGGCAGTTGGAGCAGGCGGCCCTGGCCCTGCTGCAGCCCTACCAGCCTAATTTGGCGGTAACCTGGCTTTTTCAGAAGGCGATGATCCCTCCTTTGGGAGAGAAAAACTGGGATCCCAACAGCATTAACCGCCTGTTGAGCAGAGTGTTTGAGGCCATGGTTGCCGCCGGCCCCCAGGTGGTGCAGCTCTTTTTGCAGGATGTGGTGCAGTTTGGCGGCTTGGCCCAGGCACTGTGGGGGGTGATGAGGCAAGATCCAGCCCTGGTGGCCGCGCTTTTGCCCCGGTTGGGGTTGCCGGAGCTGGTGGCCTGGGCGGGCCACTTTGGCGCCCTCGGCCTCTACGAGCTCTTGCAAAGGCTAGCCGACCGCCTGGAAGGGGCCCCGCAAGACTACTTCTGGAACCGGCGGCGCGAGGCCTGGCGCTACGGCTGCGGTCGGGATCACTGGCCGTACACCACCACTCCATAGGGCGGCACCTCAACGGGATCCCCTTGGTTTTTTGCCGAGGATCTCTGGTCGCCGCTATCTAGAAGCTTCTCCCACCGGCCGTTGGGCCATTGGGCGTAGGTGGCTGCTTGGTCGGAGCTGAAGTTAAACAGGGCCAGAACGGCTTGGGATCCCTGGTGGCGGTGCAGGGCCAGGCCGCTTGGAGCAAACAGCTCCACCCCCACCGAACTCCGCTCCAGGTTTTGCAGCGGCGGCAGGGTCTTGCGCAGGTGAATGAGGGTTTGGTACCACCGCCGCAAGACCTGGTGGTGGCCAGCAGTGCCCAGCTCCCAGTTGAGCTTGGAGCGCAAGAAGGTCTCTTCCGCTTGCGGGTCCGGCACCTCCCCTTGCCAGGCAAAGGCGCTGAACTCGCGGCGCCGTCCCTGCCGCACCGCTTCCACCAGGTCGGGATCCCCGTGGCTAATGAAGTAGAGAAACGGGGCCACCTCCCCATATTCTTCCCCCATAAACAGCAGCGGCAGCATGGGAGCCAGCAGCAGGACGGCGGCGGCCAACTTCAGGCCCTCTAGGGAAGTGAGCTGGCTGAGGCGCTCTCCCAGCCTGCGGTTGCCCACTTGGTCGTGGTTTTGAATGCAGATTACAAACTGGGAGCCCGGCCTGGCGAGAGCGGAATTGCCGTGGCGGCGGGCCCGGTAGCGGGAGTACTGCCCAGAATAGACGTAGCTCTCGCGGTAGGACTTGGCCAGGTGCTCCAATTGGCCGAAGTCTTGGTAGTAGCCTGTCTTTTCCCCGGTAAGCAGGGTGTGAACCGAGTGATGGAAGTCGTCGCACCACTGGGCATCTAGGCCGTAGCCCCCTTGCTCGCGGGGGGTGATGAGGCGGACGTCGTTGAGGTCGCTTTCGGCTACCAGAACCCTGGGCCAGCCTGTGCGCGCCTCCAGGGCCTCCACCCGCTCTGCCAATTCCTGCAAAAAGGGGTGGGCGCTGAAGTCGTAGATGGCATGCACGGCGTCCAGCCGCAGGCCGTCCAGGTGAAACTCCTCTAGCCAGTATTCGGCATTTTGCAGGAAAAACTCCCGCACGCCGTCGGAATAGCGGTCGTCGAAGTTGAGGGCCTCTCCCCAAGGGGTGCGGTACTTGTCGGTGAAGTAGGGGCCAAAGTTCCGCAGGTAGTTCCCCTCCGGCCCCAGGTGGTTGTAGACCACGTCCAAAACAACCGCCAGGCCCTGCTGGTGGCAGGCATTGACCAGCGCCTTCAGGCCCGCTGCTCCTCCATAGCTGACCTGCACGGCATAGGGATAGACGCCGTCATAGCCCCAGTTGCGCTCCCCCGGAAACTGGGCCACCGGCATGAGCTCCAGCACGTTGACCCCCAGCTCCACCAGTTGCGGCAGGCGGGGGATCAGGGCGGCAAGGGTGCCCTCCGGGGTAAAGGTGCCTACATGCAGCTCGTAGAGGATCCACTGGGAGAGCGGGATCCCCTTCCAGGCTTGATCCTGCCAGTCGAAGTGAGGATCCACCACCCGCGAAGGGCCATGGACGCCGCGGGGCTGGCAGCGGGAAGCCGGATCCGGCCGCTCCACCACCCCCCCTGAGGTGTGCAGGCGGTAGAGGTAGTCCACTGGCCCCGGCGGGATCCCCTCCACTTCACCCTGCCAGTAGCCTTGCCCATCTTGGGCCAGAGGGATGACCTGTTGGACGGGGCTAATGACTTTTAGCTCCACGTGTTCGACCAAGGGCGCCCACACCGAGAAGCGGTAGTGGCCCTGGCCGCAGGGATAGGCGCCAATCCGTTCGACCTGGGAACGCTGAGAGGAAGGGGAACCCTGAAGCACGAAACCCACCTGCACAACTCGGCTTCCACTATAGCGAGGCTTGCTCCCCCAGACATTCGAGGCTCAGGTCTTGGGGTGGGTTGCCGACTCTTCCCTCTGCCATAGTGGAATTGGCCTTTCGCTGCTCCGTCCCTATGTTTAACTACCCGCCCAGCCATCCGGATCCCACCGTTGTCGATGTCTACCATGGGCAGCCGGTGCCGGATCCCTATCGCTGGCTGGAAGATCTGGATTCTGAGCAGACGCGGGCCTGGATCGAGGCGCAAAACCGGCTAACTTTTGACTATCTGCAGCGGATCCCGGCGCGGCAGCGGCTCCTGGAGCGCCTAACCCAACTTTGGAACTACGAAAAATACAGCCAGCCCTTCAAAGAGGGCGGCCGCTACTTCTACTTCAAAAACGACGGCCTGCAAAACCAGAGCGTTCTCTATACCCAAGAAAGCCTGGAGGGCGAAGCCCGGGTTTTGCTGGATCCCAACACCCTCTCACAAGACGGCACCGTGGCCCTCTCAGGCATTGCCATCAGCCGCGACGGGCGCTACCTGGCCTATGGCCTCTCCCGCTCCGGCTCCGACTGGCAGGAGTGGAAGGTGCGGGACATTGCAACAGGAGAAGACCTGCCGGATCACCTGCGCTGGATTAAGTTCTCTGGGGCCAGCTGGACACGGGATGGGCAGGGATTTTTCTACAGCCGCTACGACGAGCCGCCCCCCGGCAGCGAGTACGAAAGCGCCAACTACTTCCAAAAGCTCTACTACCACCGCCTCGGCACCCCCCAGTCGGAAGATGTCTTGATCTATCACCGCCCCGACCAAAAAGAGTGGGGCTTTGCTGGCGGGGTTACCGAAGATGGCAACTACCTGATCATCTCCGTCTGGCGGGGCACGGATCCCAAAAACCTCCTCTTCTACAAAGACCTACGGGATCCCAACTCGCCGGTGGTGGAGCTCATTTGCGAGTTCCAGGCCGAGTACAGCTTTGTCGGCAACGACGGCTCCCGCTTTTGGCTGCTGACGGACTTCCAGGCTCCGCGGCGGCGACTGGTGGCCCTTGACCTGGACAGCCCAGGGCAACTGCAAGAGGTGATCCCTGAGGCTGAGGAGACCCTGCAAGGGGTTAGCCTAATCCACAATCAATTTGTTGCCTTCTACCTCAAAGACGCCCACACCCAGATCAAGACCTTTGCTTTAGACGGCACCTACCAGGGGGAGCTCCCTCTGCCGGGGCTGGGATCCGCCAGCGGCTTTGGCGGCAAGCGCTACGACACTGAGACCTTCTACACCTTCACCAGCTTCACCACCCCGCCCACCATCTACCGCTACGACTTCACCACTGGCAGCAGCACCCTCTTTCGCCAACCGCAGGTGGATTTCGATCCCCACGCCTATGAGGTGCAGCAGGTGTTCTACGCCAGCAAAGACGGCACCCGCATTCCCATGTTCCTTGTCCACCGCCGTGGCCTAGCGCGGACAGGGGATCACCCCACCTTGCTGTACGGCTACGGCGGCTTCGGCATCTCTCTGACCCCCAGCTTCTCGGTGGGCCTGGTGGCCTGGCTGGAGATGGGAGGGGTCTACGCCCAGCCCAATTTGCGCGGCGGCGGCGAATATGGGGAAGCCTGGCACCAGGCGGGCACCAAGCTCAACAAGCAAAAGGTCTTCGACGACTTCATCGCCGCGGCTGAGTGGCTAATCGCCCATGGCTACACCAATCCTTCCAAGTTGGCCATCGCCGGCGGCAGCAACGGCGGCCTCTTGGTGGGGGCCTGCCTGACCCAAAGGCCGGAGCTGTTTGCCGCGGCCCTGCCCGCTGTGGGGGTGTTCGACATGCTGCGCTTTCATAAGTTCACCATCGGCTGGGCCTGGGTCTCGGAGTACGGATCCCCGGAAGACCCGGAGGAATTCAAGGCCCTCTACGCCTATTCCCCCCTGCACAACCTCAAGCCCGGCACCGCCTATCCCGCCACCCTGATCACCACAGCAGATCACGACGACCGGGTGGTGCCGGCCCACAGCTTCAAGTTTGCTGCTGCCCTGCAGGCGGCACAGGGGGGATCCCAGCCCATCCTCATTCGCATCGACACCAAAGCCGGCCACGGGGCCGGCAAGCCCACCACCAAGCTCATTGAAGAGACCGCCGACCGCTGGGCCTTTTTGGTGCAGGTGCTGGGGAGGGATGGAACGGGAGTTAGCGAGCTTTAGGGCCCAGGCCCACCCGGCCGGCATAGACTGCCGCTTCCCCCAGCTCGTCTTCGATGCGCAACAGTTGGTTGTATTTGGCAATGCGCTCGCTGCGGCAGAGGGATCCGGTTTTGATCTGGCCGGCGCGGGTGGCCACCGCCAGGTCGGCGATGGTGGTGTCTTCTGTCTCACCGGAGCGGTGGCTGATCACAGAGCGAAAACCTGCCTGGCTAGCCAGGTGCATGGCCGAGACCGTCTCCGTCAGCGTGCCAATCTGGTTGAGCTTGATCAAGATGGCGTTGGCGGCGCCGCTGTCGATGCCTTTCTGCAGCCGGGCTGGGTTGGTGACGAACAGGTCGTCCCCTACCAGTTGCACCCGCGATCCCAGTTGAGTGGTGAGGGCCTGCCAGCCGGCCCAGTCTTCCTCCGCCAGTCCATCTTCAACGGAAAGGATGGGATAGTTGGCCAGCAGTTGCTCGTAGTAATTGACCATTTGCTCGGCGCTACGGGCTTGGCCCTCGAAGTGGTACTGCCCATCCTGCAGCAGCTCGTTGGCGGCCACGTCCAGGGCCAAGGCGATATCTTCCCCCGGCCTGTAGCCTGCCTGTTCGATGGCCGTCAGCAACAGATCCAAAGCTGCCGCATTGGAGGGGAGATCGGGGGCAAATCCGCCTTCGTCCCCCACCCCGGTGGACAGCCCCTTCTGCTGTAGCACCGTCTTCAGCACCGCAAACACCTCGGCCCCGTAGCGCAGCGCCTCGCGAAAGCTGGCCGCACCAATGGGCACCAGCATAAACTCCTGGATGTCCACGTTGTTGTCGGCGTGGGCACCGCCGTTGAGCACGTTCATCAACGGCACCGGCAGCAAGTTGGCAAAAGGCCCGCCCAGATATTTGTAAAGAGGCAGGCCCACCGCTTCCGCCGCCGCTTTGGCCGTCGCCAGAGAAACTGCCAAAATGGCGTTGGCCCCCAGGCGGGACTTGTTGGGGGTGCCGTCCAGGTCGATCAGCAACTGGTCGATGCGGGCTTGGTTGAGGGCATCTTCTCCCCGCAGCTCCGACTGGATGGGGCCAAGAATGTTTTCCACCGCCCTCAGCACGCCCTTACCTCCATAGCGCTTGGGATCCCCGTCCCGCAGCTCGTGGGCCTCAAAGGTACCGGTCGAAGCGCCGCTGGGCACCTGCGCCAAGCCCGTTGCTCCGTTGGCCAGGCCCACCAGGGCTTCTAGGGTGGGGCGTCCTCGCGAGTCGAGGATCTCATGGGCGGTAATCCACTCGATGGCCGTTTCCACAGTTACACCTCAGCAATTGGCTAGACAGCTCTGGCCAAAGCCAGATCCCCCCACAGGCTAATAGATCCTTGACCGGGATCCCGTCAGCTTCCAGAAAACTTTAAGAGAGAGAACCCAAAGATTCTGCGGAGCTGCAGGGGTGAGTTGAGCATTGGCTGGTTTGGGGGGCAGAGTTTAGGCCCCATCCCCTCTAGACAAAGCGGTGGCTCAGCCGCATCGGGTCGTGTACAGTGATCTTCTTCTTGTAAATGGAAATGTACTTCTTCTTGCGCAGCTCTCCCAACAGACGGGTGATGGTGACGCGGGTCGAGCCAATGGCTTCGGCAATGGCCTGGTGAGACAGCTTGAGATCAATGGTGACCCCATCCGGGCCAGGCACCCCGAAATCGCGGCAGAGGATCAGCAAAAAGCTAACCAGACGGGATCCCATATCGCGGTGAGCCAGCGTCTCGATCATCATCTCCGTTTGCAAAATGCGGGAAGACAAGCTCTTGAGCAGCAACATGGCCAGTTCGGCGTTCTCCCGCAGGGATTTTTCCACCTGCTCAATCGGCAGAGAGAGCAACTCAGCAGGCGTAAAGGCCACCGCGTGATAGAAGCGGTCGGAGCGCTGCCCCGTGATGAAGGAGAGCACCCCGAAGATGCTGTTTTCCCGCAGAAGAGCAACGGTAATTTCTTCCCCCATTTCGTAGACCCGCGAGAGCTTGACAGCTCCTTTCACCAAAAAGTAAACCCGCTCCGCCGGATCCCCAGGGAAAAAGATGGTCTTACCACGTTCAAACGTTTCGATAACCGGAGGATGGTGAGGGCCTCCCAGTTGCTTGAAGGCTGTGATCAGAGATTTTTCTGCGACGGCCACCACCATACTCATCAACCTTTTGAGGTCAGTTTATACCTAAGATCAATCCATGTAAGATCAATTTAGAAGCATTGGGCCGAGTTGCAACCCTATCGACTCCAGAATCGGCAACAATAGCCGGGTTTACCCTAAGGTAGAGGGTTCTGCCTAGGCATCTTTGTAGCACGGGCTACGTTTTTAGGTCTCGTTTCTGTTCCACAAAGGGATCCCAAGCCAAGGGTAGGATAAGGGCTATTGTCACTGGGGCCTTGCCAGCTCTGGGTGGTAGGAAGCAAGTGGTGGACTGGAAAATCCTATGGGGATCCCGGAGGCTGTTGTTGCTGCACCTTCTCAACTGAGCCGCCAGCATTTCACAGTGCGGATGCCGGAGCCGGCCAAGCATCTGCTGGAGGTGGAACTACAGATCCAAGAGGTGGATCCAGAAGTGCCTCTGCGACTGCGGCTGCCGGTGTGGACGCCGGGATCCTACCTGGTGCGGGAATATGCCCGCCATGTGCAAGAGTTTCAGGCGGCAACGGAGCAAGGGATCCCTTTGGCCTGGCGGAAGGTAGATAAGAACACTTGGGAGATCGAGCCGCCGGGCTGTTCGGCTGTGAAGGTTCGCTATCGGGTCTATGCCTATGAGCTGACGGTGCGCACCAACCATTTGGATCTCACCCACGCCTACTTCAACGGGGCGGCGCTCTTTTTCTATGTGCCCGGTCGCGAGCGGGAACCCTACACCTTGACGGTGATCCCTCCCAAGCCTGATTGGCGCATCGCCACCAGTTTGCGACCTTTGATTTCTTCTTCTGAGGATCCTGCTTCCGGCCAGTCTTTTGTGGCAGCAGACTACGACGAGCTGGTGGATAGTCCGGTGGAGGTGGGCCTGCACCAGTTGCGGTCGTTTGCAGTGGAAGGGATCCCGCATTACTTCGTGGTCTGGGGAGCAGGCACCCTGGATTTGGAGCAAGCGGTGGCCGATGCCGAGAAAATTGTCCGGGCCACTGCGGCGTTTTTTGGCGGGCTGCCCTACGACCGCTACTGGTTTATTGTGCATTTGTCGCCAGGGGGATTTGGCGGCCTAGAGCACAAGTACAGCACCACCCTCAACTATTCTGGCCTGGAGCTGCGTCGGCCCCAGTCCTATCGCCGCTTTTTGGCTCTGCTGGCCCACGAGCTTTTCCATGCTTGGAACGTCAAGCGGCTGCGCCCTCTGGCTTTGGAGAAAATTGACTACAACCAAGAAAATTACGTGGACTGCCTCTGGTTTTGCGAGGGGGCAACCAGCTACTACGAAAATGTCATCTTGCTGCGGGCAGGGATCCTCAGCGCCAAAGATTTTTTGCAGATCCTGGCCGAGCAAATTGGCCGGCTGCAGCGTACTCCGGGTCGGGCCGTGCAATCGCTGCGGGAATCCAGTTTCGACACCTGGATCAAACTCTACCGTCCCCACGAAAATAGCCTCAACAGCCAGGTTTCCTATTACCTCAAGGGCGCTTTGGTCTGCTGGCTGCTGGATCTGCACATTCGCCACCTTTCGGGGGGCCAGGGATCCCTGGACACGGCCATGCAGGATTTGTGGCAGCGCTTTGGCCGGTTTGAGAAAGGCTACACCCACCAAGACTTGCGGGAAGCCTTTGAGCGGGCAGCCGGCGCCGATCTTGGCCGCTTTTTCGCCGCCTATGTGGAAGGTACGGAAGAGCTGGACTACAACGCTCACCTACACCCTTTTGGCCTCACCCTCAAGGCCCACTTCAGCCGCCCTGACCCTTCCCCCTATCTGGGCCTGAACTTCAACGGCGAAGGCAACCGCATCAGCACAGTGGAGATGGGATCCCCGGCCCAAAAAGCAGGCATCTGGGCCGGCGACGAGCTGGTGGCCTTGGATGGCTTCCGGGTAAGCGCTGCCAACTTGCCAGAACGCTTGGCGGCCTACCAGCCCCACCAGGTCATCTGCCTGAGCGTCTTCCAAGGCGATCAGTTGAAACACTTCTGGATCCCCTTGGATCCACCCCGCCCGGATGTTTACACCCTCGAAGCGTTGCCGCAACTCACTCCCACCCAGAAAGCGCTCCAGCAGGGCTGGCTGGGATCCCTGCTCGGCTCTTCGGGACAAGATACGCCTCTTCTTGAAAATTCGCTCACCTCGCCTGAGAATCTTGAAACAAGCGAGTAACCTAGTTAACTTAAACGAGAAGTAACAACAGGGGTCAGGAGCGAATCTAATGGACTTCGTTTTGGTTTTATTAATTGGGGTGGCTGTTGGTTTCTCATTGGGTGTTTACGTTGCTCGCCATTACAAGGTCAGTCCTAGACCGGAAATCTGGAAACAAGAGATCATTAGAGAGATATCTTCACACTTAAGGCAACACAGCCAAGAACTCAACAACGCCAACAAAACCTTAACCAAACTGGTCGAAGGATTGGCAGACGAGATTTCTCGGAAGTTACAGGCTACTCAAGCCGATCTCAAAGGGCTTAGATCTCGTCTTGTAGATAGTCACCAAGATTTGCTGCAAAGTTGGAGTAGAGATCTTCTGCAGGCTATATCTGTAAAGTTTTCCGAACATAATGAGCAGCTAAACGATCAGCGAGCCATCCTGGAAAACTTAGTGAAAGAAACTAAAGATATTTATCAGCGACTACAGATTGCTATCCAAAGTTTTCCCAGATTAGAGATATCTCAAACTACAGATCAGAGCTCTCAGAATGAGCAGGTTGCCAGTCATGAAACACCAGAGCCTAGGCTAACAGACGATGTACCGAGAGATAAAGAGGAGATCGCTGCCGCCGGTATATTAGAGGTCGACGTATCAAAGATAGAATCATTCTTAAGCTCAAAAAACATAAAAATCAAAAGCATAGATGTGAAAGAAAAAGAGGAAAAATTAGATCAAATAGCTGCCTTTATGGGCAATCGATATTCTTTGATTAAAAGATTCTATGGAATGATTAAATCAAATATGAATAGCGGAAACTCTTTCTCAATAAACCTTAAAGACGAGCCTCAACAAGTAATCAGCTCAACTTGCCAGGTTGCCAAAGAGTTACATGGAATCGCATTTTTAGAAGAGTACAGATACTTTAAGGCACCCAGGTATCTGTTGGTAGCAAGACCCAGTAGGTCGTCCCAAGCACTAAATTTTCTCTCAGGAAAATGGCTAGAGAGATACGTTAGGGATAAGCTGATCTGCCTTGCTGCAAGTCAAGCTGAAAAGATTGATTTCTCTTACATAACAAATGCTCAAGTTACTTTGCCGAATGGAGCTGATTTTGAAATGGATCTTTTCTTTCATATTAACGATCAATTCTACTGGGTGGAATCAAAGACAGGCGAGTACCAAGACAAAGTACAGAAGTACTCCAAGATTGCTTCTGACCTCGGTCTCCAGAAAAACCAAGTTTTCATGGTTTTAACCGATGTTAGCCAAGATGTAAAAACCAGTCTATCTTCCCTCTACCATTTATCAGTCATCAGCGTTGATGAGGTTGAGGCTGCCTTTGAGGGGATCCTAAAAAGTCATCTTTGAGAAATCTGAAAGGCACCCAAGCGCATTAGCTCAAGCCACAATTTTGACAGCCTGCTCCACACACCACCAGGGATCCTCGGCAAAAGCCGGCATGGGCGTGCTGCCCGCCTTGCCCAAAATGGCCAGCCGAACTTCCCGATCCAGCCGGGATCCGGCCCCATAGGGATCCTCAGAGGGGGGTTCCAGTCTTTGTCCTAGGGGGGGCATCGCCATGATGCCCGGCTGCATACTGGTACTGCTGACCCAGATTTTGAAGCGATCCACCGCCATATCTGCGCCTTCGGGCAGTTGCATCTGGAGCAGGTAGCGGGGCCCAGAGCCGATCAGCAGGCTCTCGCTGGGGCGCAAACGAGCGGGCAGATCCGGTTGATAGGGGTAAACCAAATCCACGCTGTAGCGCCGCTCGTCAAAGACCACCACATAGACGTGCACGGGGGTGGGGGCTCTGTTGCGCAGGGCGATGGCGAGGTTGCGGCCTGCCTGGATTTGCACCTGTCCCTGGGGATCCCGCGGCAGGGGGCTCACTTCGGCAGGGGCAGAGCTGCTTGCCGGCGTTTCCAGTTGGAGAAACTCCACCTCTAGGACGCTGCTCAAAGCATCGGTGGCAGGTTGCAGGTTGAGGAGGTTGCCAAAAGCAGCCACGTGCTCCAGCAGCCGCACCAGCTTGCGGGGCAGGGCCTGTGGCTTTTTTACCGGGATCCGAAAGGCGGCCAGAGCCACTTCTTCCCCCCGCCGATAGAAGTGGTAGATGGCATCGGGCAGCATCTCTACCCGCAAGTCCGCTGCTTCCGGGTCAGTGTAGGTCAGAAGTGGCGAGGCCGGCAACGCTGCCAGCAACTCGGCAACGGGCATTTGGACTTGGCTGGGATCCGCACAGGTGAAAGCCACCCGCAACGGCTGAAATCGGACAGAGGACATGGGGGCAATCCTGCGAAAACCTGGGACGGAGTCTGGCGAGATCTCCTGCTCTAAGCTGCCGGGCAAGCAAGCCAAGCTCTATATTACCCGCTCAGCTCCCCACCCCTCGACCAGGCTGCAACACAGTCAGCTCCAACAGGCCCTAGCTCCGCGATCAAGCTTAACAGCCAGGGCAAGCGGAACCGATGCGGATCCCGGATCTCGTCTGCAAATGATCTCTCAATGGTCTATTCTTGATCCTGTTGTCGGGTTTGTGGCTGGAGTGGAGCCGACCTCTCCTCTTGACTAGCTGATCTAAGGAGAACCATGTTTAGCAAAGCTTTTTCTTTTCAGAAGGTGCTGCTGCCAGGGCGTCATCGGTTGTTTGTCCTGTTCTTGGCTGCCTTGATGGCTGGGCTGAGCTGGGGACTGGCTCCAGCGTTCGCGGCCAAGGATATTCCTGCGGTGGCTCTGTCGCCCACTGAGTCCATTACCTTTACCGAAGCACAGTTAGCCCGAGGCAAGCAACTTTTTAACAAAGCCTGTGCCCAGTGCCATGTGGGGGGCCAGACCTATCCCAACCCAGATGTGAGCCTGAAGCTTTCGGATCTGGAGGGGGCAACTCCTCCACGGGATAATGTGCTGGCGATTGTGGATTACATCAAAAACCCGGTCACCTATGACGGGGCCGAATCCCTGGTTGAGTATCATCCCAACACTCAGCTTCTGAGCGAGTATCCTCGCCTGCGCAACCTCACCGATGAGGATCTGAAGTTGATTGCCGGCTATATTTTGGTGCAAGCCAAAACCTCCCCCGGCTGGGGCGGCACCAAAAGCGAAAGCCACAGCGACCTGTCGGCCTACCTCTGATGCTGCGTCTGGTTCGGAAGTTGCTTATGGGTTGTCGGATCCCGTCCCGCCTCTGGATCTGGGTCGGGATCCTGGCTGTGCTGGGGCTGGCCAGCCCGGTGGCGGCCCGCATTGACCCCTACGTGAACCAGTATTTGCGGGTGAGCGGCCCGGTGGAATTACCTCTAGACGCCACAGGGCGCACCCTCACCTTTACTCCAGAGCAGCTCACGGATGGCAAAAATCGTTTTCAGTCCGCCTGCTTGAACTGCCATGTGGGCGGCTCCACCCTGCCAGCTCCCAACATTTCCCTCTCCTTGAAGGACTTGCGCGGTGCCACCCCACCCCGAGATACGATTCAAGCTTTGGTGGAGTATCAGAGGGATCCCCGCAGCTACGATGGCTCGGATTTCAGCTATGGATGCCGCCCCGTGCCCCCTTCCTGGATGGACGACGAAGCCCTGAAAAATCTGGCTGCCTTTATTCTCAGAGCGGCTCAGGTTGCCCCCGGCTGGGGATCCCATGAGTTGATCGATGTCGGTTGAGGGTTGCCAACTGAGCTGATCCCGGCTCTTTTTCCCCAGACCACCATGCCCAGAGGACACGCGCGCCCTGGGCCGTTTGTACCCAGAAGCGGATTGCCGGGATATCTGGGTGGACCCTGTACGACGCCCCCAGAGCCTTGGATCGATGAGAGCTCAGTACAAAGACCGATGTTCTGCTTTTGGCAGTGGGATTAGCCTAGAGGTGTTGCAACTGCGATGTATGGTGAGCAGCTTTTCCCCTGCCCAATCGACCGAACTCAAGATGCCGGTAACGGTTGGCATCCCCGTTACACCTGCTGCGGATCAGGCTGAGGCTGGCCACCTACTGATCGTGGATGACCAGCCCTACAGTCGCCTGTTGCTGGGGGATCTGTTGGAGAGCATTGGCTATCGGGTCAGCGAGGCCGAAAGTGGCCATCAAGCCCTGCAGATGTTGCAAACCTTCCAGCCGGATCTGATCTTGCTGGATGTGATGATGCCGGGGTTGGATGGGTTCGAGGTCTGTCGCCGCATCAAAGCTGATGAGGAGACGCGCCTGATCCCGGTGGTGTTGATCACAGCGGCCAGCGATCGCAAAAATCGCGTGCGCGGCATCGAGGCTGGAGCCGATGATTTCTTGAGCAAGCCCTTTGACGAGTCGGAATTGTTGGCGCGGGTGCGTTCCCTCGTTCGCCAAAAGCACCTCAATGAAGACTTGGATCATGCTGCCCAGGTTTTGTTCGCCATTGCCCGCAGCGTAGAAAGTCGGGATCCCACCACTGGGGATCACTGTGAGCGCCTGGCACAACTGGCCAAGAGCTTCGGCGAGTTTCTCCAGCTACCCCGTCCCCTGATCAAGGTGCTGACCTGGGGAGGCTACCTGCACGACATCGGCAAAGTGGGCATACCCGATGCCATCTTGGGTAAAACGGGCAAACATACGCCGGCAGAGTGGGAAGTGATGAAATCCCACGTCTTGATCGGAGAGGAAATCTGCCGCCCGCTGCGCACCATGAAGGATGTGCTGCCCCTCATCCGTCACCACCACGAGCGTTGGGACGGCAGCGGCTATCCCGACGGCCTCAAGGGAGAACAGATTCCACTCGTGGCCCGCATCTTCCAGATTGCCGATATCTACGACGCCCTTACCTCGGAGCGACCCTACAAGCGAGCCTTCACCGTTCAAGAGGCTATGGGCATCCTGCGGGAAGAGACGGCAAGGGGATGGCGGGATCCCTACTTGGTGGAGCGTTTCTTTGAGTTTCTGCAATCGCGCCTGCCGGATCTGAAGTAGGCTGGAGAGGGTTATTTGTGTTGTGTTGGCAGGATAGAGCCTTTTGCTGGGTGCCGATCCGTTGCGTCGTTGCGTAGGCTGTCGCCAGTTGTTTCCTCGCTCGCAATTGTGGCGGCTGGTTCGACAATTTGACTCCCACCAAGTGCTTTTGGATCAGGGTATGGGGCGTTCTGCTTATGTCTGTCGCCGGCTAGAATGTTTGCAGGCAGCCCGACGCAAGCAACAGATGAGCAGAGCCCTCAAAGCACCTGTGCCCGATTCGGTGTTTCAGCGGCTGGAGCAGCAACTGCTGCGCGATTCTGAGGCCCAAGGCCCCTGGGAAACATCACCTCCGGAGGCCAGTGCTTCAGACAAAACCTAGGCAGCTCCAGAATTGGCCAGGGTAAGATATTGAGACACCTTGTTTAGGTTCATCCAGTTGTGAACTACACGGCAGCCCCTCTCAACTGTCAGAATGGGGGTTGGCTGGGTCAGCCGAGGCCGGTCTGTATGAGCCGCAGAAAGGTTATTCTAAAAGCGCTGTTGATGTTGGTTCCTTCCCCGGTTGTCTTAGCTTTATGTCCTCTGCGGATGTTTCCAAAGCAGCTTCGGACTTAGATTCCCTCCAGTCTGCGTCCTTGAAGGATCGCCGAGACGCTGTCGATGTACCGGAGGAAGCGCCCACACACCCAACAGGTTCAGTCCTACTCACTAATTATTTGGATAGTAAAACTGACAAGTAGAAAGGAGCAGAGGCTAGCAGACGAATGACCGATAAAGTTCGACTTTATGACATTGCCCGGGAAATGGGGCGCGACAGTCGGGATGTGTTGGAGGTTTGTGAGCAACTGGGGATCCCTTTCAAAACCCACAGCAGCACCATTTCTCCGGAGCAAGCCGAGTTGGTGCGCAGCAAGCTGGGCGCCCCCCGCATTGTGAAACCTTCTCAGCCCCGGCCCAAACCCCAATGGGACAACCCGCCGCCGGAGCCTCCTGCTGAAGCCAAAGCCAGTGAGCGCCCTCCCCAGAAAGGGCCCGGCACCGCCAGCGCGATCGTCGGCATTCGCCGCCCTGCACCTGCTCAGCAGCAAGCCCCAGTTGGCGAGGCCAACCCCGCTGCCGCTCCGCCGGCTGCCAAACCTTCCCTGTCTCGACCTGAGCGAGTCTCCGCCGGTGGCGCTCAGCTCATCGGCCCGCCGCGGCGACAAGTCAGCTCCCCTGCCCCTTCATCTGAGGCCGCCCAAAAGCCGGATAGCCTGCCTCAACCGGCAGCTCCTCCCGTTCGCCCTGAGGCTACAACGGCCAAAGCCAGCAGCTCGGAACCCAGTCCTGTGCCCAAGCGCCCAACTGTGCTCACGCCCCCTCGACGAGCTGCCACCGAGACGGAACCACCGGCAGAGCCTCCTGGATCTCCGCAACAGGTTTCTGAGCTCCCTCGCCCCCCGGAAGCCCCATCCCTCAGCCGTGCCCCTCGGCCTGGAGAAGAGAAAGCGCCTTCTCATCAGCCTGCACAGCGCCCGCGTCCACAACTGGTGGGCGCACCCGTTCGTCCCAGCAGTCGCCCTGAGCCGCGCCCGCCGGCAGTCAAGAAGGAAGAGAGCTCCGGCAGCAGCAAAGCCGGTGAAGCTCCTCGTCCACAGCGGCGGATAGAACTGGTGGGGCCTCCTACCCGTCCTGTGGCCAAGCCAGCCCCCCTCGACCCGGATGCCGCCACTCCCTTG
Organism: Synechococcus sp. H55.7; assembly: GCF_047462395.1. Taxonomy (NCBI): domain Bacteria; kingdom Bacillati; phylum Cyanobacteriota; class Cyanophyceae; order Synechococcales; family Synechococcaceae; genus Synechococcus; species Synechococcus sp. H55.7. The sequence continues at coordinate 46,885 of NZ_JANSJD010000016.1, read as the reverse complement.
CCAGAAAGGATCCCTGAGGAACGCCCCACCCCGGTGTTGGCTGAAGCTCCCGTGCGGCCTGCTGCGCCCAAAATCAAGCGCAAGACGGTAGAAGAAGAGGACGAGGAACTGCAAGCCCTCGAACGACGGGCCAGCCGCACTCAGGCCAAGCGCAAACGCAGCCGCAGACGAGGGGAAGGAGACGGGGATGGCTTGGATTTGGATCCCATGGCCGTCATTTCGGCGGTCAAGCAGGCTGAGCTGAACGCCCTCAAGCCCTTGGCCCGCCCTACTGCCAAGCCTCCTTCCTATCGTCCACCTGCGGCAACGGCTGCTCCCACTACCCGTCCCCGTCCCGCTGCCCGCTCGCAGCAGCCATCTACCTCCGCCGAAGCCAACACTGCTGTTCGTGTCGGCGAGACGGAGTCCTTGCCGGCAGAGAAGGTGTTGCTCTTGGAGGGCAGCCTCACCGTTCAGGAATTGGCCCACCGCCTGCGTGTGGCCGAAACTGAGATCATCAAAACCCTCTTTTTCAAGGGGGTGATGGTGACCATCAACCAGGTTTTGGACGAGTCGCTGGCCGAGTCGGTAGCCACAGAGTTTGGGTACGAGGTTCGCCGGCCAAAGGCAGAATCCGAAGTCAAAAAAACCGAGATGCTGGACGTGGAGGACATCGACCATCTGGTCTTGCGTCCGCCAGTGGTGACCATCATGGGCCACGTAGACCACGGCAAAACCACCCTGCTCGATGCCATCCGCGACACCAAGGTGGCCCAGGGCGAGGCGGGCGGGATCACCCAGCGCATCGGCGCCTACCACGTGGATGTGGACTTTGAAGGCCAGAAGCGGCGCATAGTTTTCCTAGATACTCCCGGCCACCAGGCTTTTACCGCCATGCGCGCCCGCGGCGCCCGCGTCACCGACATTGCCGTTTTGGTGGTGGCTGCCGACGATGGGGTGCAGCCGCAGACGCTGGAGGCGATCAGCCATGCTCGGGCGGCCCAGGTGCCGATCATCGTGGCCATCAACAAGATCGACAAGCCCGGCAGCCAGCCGGAGCGCATCAAGCAGCAGTTGGCGGAACACGGGCTGTTGCCAGAGGAGTGGGGTGGGGATACACCCATGGTAGAGGTGAGCGCCCTCACCCGCCGCAACCTGGACGCCCTGCTGGAGATGATCCTGTTGGTGGCCGATGTGGCGGAGCTGCAGGCCAACCCCGACCGTCCTGCCCGCGGCACGGTGATCGAAGCCCACCTGGACAAAGCCCGCGGGCCGGTGGCCACTCTGTTGGTGCAGAACGGCACCCTGCGGGTGGGCGATACCCTGGTGGCCGGTGCCGTCTTGGGCCGGGTCAAGGCGATGATGGACGATCGCGGTCAGCGATTGCAAGAGGCCGGGCCATCTTCGGCGGTGCAACTGTTGGGTATGGATGAGGTTCCAGCAGCCGGTGACGAGTTTCAGGTTTACACCGACGAAAAAGAAGCCCGTCGCATTGCCCAAGAGCGGGCGGAGGCGCTGCGGCAAACCCGTTTGCAACAGGCGCTGCTGTCTCGTCGCGTCAGCTTGGGCAGCATTTCTGCCAAGGCCCAAGAAGGCCAGCTCAAGGAGTTGAACCTCATTATCAAGACGGATGTGCAGGGATCCGCCGAGGCCATCCAGACAGCGCTGCGGGATTTGCCCCAAGAGGAAGTGCAGTTGCGGGTGCTGCTGGCGGCCCCCGGGGAGATCACAGAGACCGACGTGGATTTGGCGGCGGCCAGCGACGCGATCATCCTGGGTTTCAACACCACCCTGGCTCCCGGCGCGCGGCAGGCTGCCGACGACAAGGGGGTGGATGTGCGCGAATACGACATCATCTACAACCTGCTGGACGATCTGCGAGCGGCCATGGAGGGCCTGCTGGAGCCGGAGGAGGTGGAAGAGCCCTTGGGCCAAGCGGAAGTGCGCATGGTGATCCCCATCAGCCGCGGTGCGGTTGCCGGCAGCTACGTGCTCTCCGGCAAGGTGCAGCGCAATGCTCTGGTGCGGGTTCGCCGCAAAGGGGAGGTGGTCTACCAGGGCCGTCTCGATTCTCTGAAGCGCTTCAAAGACGACGTGCGGGAGGTGGCCGCTGGTTTCGAGTGCGGGATCGGCATCGAGAAGTTCCACGCTTGGCAGGAAGGCGACATCATCGAGGTCTACCAGATGGTCACCAAGCGGCGGACGTTGGCTCCTGCCTAGTCGCAGCCGGTGGTAGAGTTTCAGGGATCCCAGCCCCAAGGGATCCCTGGGGAGAGTTTCCCCCCAAAGCAATGGAGAAAATCTTAAGTGGCCAGAGGGAGGAAATGGATGCAACAGAGCCAGAGACTGAGCCAGATGTTGTTTGTGACGCTGCGGGAGGATCCCGCCGAAGCAGAACTGCCCAGCCACAAGCTGCTGCTGCGGGGCTGCTTTATCCGGCGGCTCTCCCCGGGGATCTACACCTATTTGCCGCTCCTCTGGCGGGTGCTGCAGAAGATCTCGGACATTGTCCGGGAAGAGATGAACGCCATTGGCGCTCAGGAGTGTCTGCTGCCCCAGTTGCAGCCGGCGGAGATCTGGCGGGAATCGGGCCGCTGGGACGTGTACACCCAAGCCGAAGGGATCATGTTTGCCCTTAAAGATCGGCAGGGACGCGAGCAGGCCCTGGGCCCCACCCATGAAGAGGTGATCACCCTGCTGGCGCGGGATCTGATCCGCTCCTATCGCCAGTTGCCGCAGACCCTCTATCAAATCCAGACCAAGTTCCGCGACGAGATCCGGCCCCGCTTTGGCCTGATGCGTGGGCGGGAATTCATCATGAAAGACGCCTACTCCTTCCACGCCAACGAAGAGAGCCTGCGCCAGACCTACCAGGACATGTACCGGGCCTACAGCCGCATCCTGCGCCGCTGCGGGCTGGAGTTTCGCGTGGTGGATGCCGACGCCGGAGCCATTGGCGGGCCATCCGCGGCTTCTCAGGAGTTTATGGTGTTGGCCTCTGCCGGCGAAGACGAGATCCTCTACACCCCCGATGGCTCTTATGCCGCCAATGTGGAGAAGGCCGTCTCCCTTCCGCCACCGGCAGCAGACTCCCCCTACACCACCTTCCAGGTTCTGGACACGCCGGGAACCGAAACCATCGAGAAGCTGGCCGATTTCTTGAAGATCTCCCCCACTCTGATTGTCAAAAACGTCCTCTACCAAGCCCTTTACGACAACGGCCTGCGGGTGGTGGTGCTGCTGAGCATTCGCGGCGATCAAGAGGTGAATGAGGTAAAACTGGCCAACCACCTCAGCCGTCTGGCGGAGCGTTACCAGGCCCACAAATTGCTCACCCTCACCCTGGCGGACGCGGAGATCCAGAAAAGCTGGCAAGGGGATCCGATCCCGGTGGGCTACATCGCCCCCGACCTACCGGATAGCTGCCTGGGCCGGCAGAAACACTTTGCCCCTCAGATCTTGCGCCTAGTTGACCAGACGGCAGCCCTGCTGAAAAACTTTGTAACCGGCAGCAACCAGGTGGGGCGGCACGTGGTGGGGGCCAACTGGGGCGAGCAGTACCCTCTGCCGGAGGTGGTGGATGTGCGCAAAGCCCAGGCGGGGGATCGCTGTCTGCTCAACCCCGACCAGATTCTGGAAACCGCCCGTGGCATCGAGATTGGGCACATCTTCCAGTTGGGCCTCAAGTTTTCGCTGCCGATGCGGGCCACCTTTACCGACGAGCAGGGCGTCGAGCAGCCGCTGTGGATGGGCTGCTACGGCATTGGGGTATCGCGCCTGGCCCAGGCGGCGGTGGAACAATCCCACGATGCCTATGGGATCATCTGGCCGGTGGCCATTGCCCCCTATCACGTGGTGGTGGTGGTGCCTAACGTCTCCGACCCGGAGCAGATGCAGGTGGCGGAAAAGTTGGTGCAGGAACTGGCTGCTGCCGGCATCGAGACCCTCTGGGACGACCGGGACGAGCGGGCCGGCGTCAAGTTCAAAGATGCGGATCTCATCGGGATCCCTTACCGCCTTACCACCGGGCGCAGTCTTAAGCAGGGCAAGGTGGAATTGGCCGAGCGGGCCACCGGCCAAGCGGTAGAAATTCCCATTGAGGAAGTGGTGGCTACCCTGAAAGAGCGGATTGCTGCTGCCCTAGCCGTGCCAGATTGAGTAGGGCTTTTGTCGTCACCAATGCTGAAAGGCAGCCTCGATTATCTATTGCGCGGCAAGAACATCCTGCTGGTGGTGGAAGCCAAAAAGGACGATCTGACGCGGGCTTTTGTCCAAATGGCGGTGGAGATGATCGCCCTAGCCCAGGTGGAGCCGCAAACGCAGATCTACGGCGCCGTCACCATCGGATCTACCTGGCAATTCGGACAGATCCTTGGGGATCCACAGACAATCCGACAAGACTTGACCTTGTACCGAGTACCGGAAGATCTGGAGAGCGTTGCCGGTATCCTCACGGCCATGGTAGGGGATCCCAGCCAACCATGAAACCCAAAACCCTCTGGTTTGCCCTGCAATTGATGGTGGCCGCTGCGGTTATCAGCGCGGCGATCAAATACGGTGGCCCCTATCTGGCCTTGCCGGAGACCCTGCCGGTGATCCTCGCCATGATCGTCTCGCCCACCTTGGTCATGGCCGGGATCCTGTGGCGCTGGCAACAGCGGTCTTCTCTTTCCCCAACCCGCGTCCAAGAGGCCCTGCCAACTGCAAACTCTGAGAACCCAAAAGTCTCTCAGCCGCCTTCCGATTGACCCTCACCCCCAGCCCCTCTCCCAGCCCTCACCCCCAGCCCCTCTCCCTCTGGGAGAGGGGAGCTTGGCCGCCACTGCCAGACCGGCAGGCCGACAACCTCAGTCCAACTAAGTGGACAGCCTACTGCTGGGTGAGGCGCAAGGTCACCGTCGGGCTGGTTTGGTTGCCAGAGGTGGCCGTGAGATTGATCTGATACACGGTGCCGGAGGCCGGAATGGGCGGCCGCACCGTAACGGTGAAGCGGCCTTGGGCATCGGCTTGCACGGTTTGGTTGGTCACCGTCTGTTGGGCGCTGATGATGCCCCCCAGCGAGGTCGAAGCCGTTACATTCACCCGCACGGAAGCATTGGGAGCCGTGGTGCCCTGCAGCGTAAAGGAAGAGCCGGCAACCCGATCCCCATCGCGCAAGTTGGTGATCTGGGGCAGCAGGCTGGAGGGGCTGATCGTCGCGGAAACCTCTTGGGTGGTGAGCCGCTGGACGCCCCCAGTAGCCCCCTCGATCAGGCGGGCCGGCTGCTCTGCAGTCATAAAGCGCACCTGGCCGCCGTTTTCCAGGCGAGCGATGACGATCCCCTCACGGGTAGTATCCTTCGGCTCAATCAAGGCATTGACCACATAGGTGCCGCTGGAAACTTCCTGAGCTGGCAGAGTTTGCACCTGCCGTCCGTCCTGGACAAGGTAAACGGTAACTCGGCTGGAGGGAGTGCCCTTGACAGTTACCAGCAGGATCTCGCCCGCGGCCAAGGGGCGATTGCCGGCGTTGTGATCCACCAGGTCGATAGAGGCGCGGACGGGGCTACCCACGGTGAAGCTCCAGGTAACACGGCGGGTCACCCCCTGGGTGTTGGTGAACTCCAGCAGGACTTCCCGCCGTCCCGGCGGCAAGGGCTGGGCAGGACGGTAGGTGAAGAAATCCCGGGTAATCACCGACTCAGCAGTAACATCTTTGCCGTCCAGAAAAACCCGCACCGTCTCCGGGCGCACGCTGACCCCATCTTGGCTACGAAAAGAAGCCGAGATCGGCGAGGTGGGCTCCACATTAGTGGCCGCTTGAGCCGGGTTGGGATCCGTAATTTGCTGAGCCCTTGCCGGCAGGCCCGACAACCCCACAACAGCAGCGCCGATCAGCAAGGCACGGGGAAACCAAGAATACAAGTTATCGCTCATGAGACCATCCAAAATAAGGTTAAGCTGGCCTATAGGTGAGTAGCCCAGAGGCGGAGCAAAGTCAACCTAGACCTCCTGTTTGCATCCTGTCACAGGGGTCGATTGCTGTCGATACGCCTACACCTCCGGCTGGCTCTCCCCTAGACCCAACCCCAGTGTCAGATTTAAGTAAGGTTAACTGCCATCTAACGCCTAGGGCAAGGATGAGAAAGCAGCCGCGAAAGCCCAGAGGCTACATTTTGCCCGTTCAAGCTGGCATCAATTCACGAAAATAGCGCCTGTCTCTTGTAAATCGAGACAATGGTCGCCGGACACATCGTTGACCAGGCGCACTTCTACGGTGATGACATTCAAGGGATCCACGCTCACCCGGTAGCCCACGGGGGACAACATCGGCGTGTTGATGGCCATGCAATTGGGGATGGGCAGGTTGCTCAGGCGCAAGGTTTCTCCGGCAGCCAGTTCCGATACGTTCTGGCGCGGATCGGTAAAGCCGTATTCCAGAGGCAGGCCGGTGCGATTGCGGATCACCAGCTCGGCAGGCAGGTTGGGGTTGAAGCGGGCCACCGGGCGATCGAAAACCGATTGATCCACACCCACCGGCAGGCGCGGCAGCGGCACCGTCTGAAAGGCAGGCTGAGCGACAGCACGGTGTCCAACCACCCAGGCTGACAAAGCGGCCATGATCAAGCCGATTCTTTTGCTTCGTTTCGCGTACCTCATGCTTCTGCCTCAGAACGCCCCTTGGACAAAATTGGGATGTCCTTCCTCGCCTGCTTGTATTGTTCCCAAAGAGGGCTGGCCGGGCCAGATGGCCGCTGTTTTTTCAAGGGTAGGCCCCAACAAGGGCCATCGCTGCGCCGCCCAGCTTAAGATCCCATGGGAGGAAGTTAACGCTGCAAAGGGAGGCATGGCTATGCCAGAAGAATCAGAAAAACCAGAGAAAAGCTACTCCTGGAAGGGCAGTGCCAACGCGGGCCGGGTACTGACGATTTTGGCCGTCGTGGGGGGAGTGGTCATTCTACTGGCGGGCTTCCTGCAGTAGGCCGAGCTGTCAGACCCAAAGTTGGCGCAAGAACATCCGCCTATCGCTGGAAGCCAACGTTTTCCCTGCTATGAAACTATGAAACAACTTTCTCGCTCCCTTCTCCCACAAGGGGAAAAGGGTTGGGGGAGCAAGTGTCTCAACCTTGCTTGAAACAACCGCAATGTTTTGCAAGTCCTGCTAACAAGTTGTCAGCCTTCGCTAAGTCTTGTCAAGTTGTGCCACCGTCGGGCAGCAAAAAAGACCCAGCAGGGATCCCTGCTGGGCTCAGGCCGGAGGAGCAAAAATCCTAGCCTAGGAGCTGACGAGCGGTATTGAGCACATTCTCCACCGTAAAGCCGAACTTCTCCATGCAGACAGGGCCGGGGGCGGAGGCGCCGAAGCGGTCGATGCCGATGGCCACCCCCTCAAAGCCCAGGTACTTGTGCCAGCCAAAGGTGGATCCCGCCTCGACGGAGATGCGCTTGGTAACATTGGGGGGCAAGACGGAGTCGCGGTAGCTCTGAGGCTGGGCCTCGAACAGCTCCATGCAGGGCATGGAAACCACCCGTACCGCTCGGCCTTCCTGCCGCAGTTGAGCAGCAGCCTTCACCGCCAGCTCCAGCTCTGAGCCAGTGGCAATCAAGATAAGCTCCGGGTTGGGAGCATCCACCACCACATAGGCCCCCTTGGCTACCCCCTCAATGGAGGTGCCTTCTACGGGGTTGACCGCCTGCCGGGTAAACACCAGCACCGACGGGGTGGACATGGCCTCGAGGGCCACCTGGTAGGCTCCCACCGTCTCGCGGGCGTCCGCCGGGCGGATGACGTAGAGGTTGGGGATGGCCCGCAGAGAGGCCAGCGTCTCAATGGGCTGGTGGGTGGGACCGTCTTCTCCTAGGGCCACTGAGTCGTGGGTCATGATGTGCAACACCCGCGCCCGCGAGAGGGCCGACAGCCGGATGGCCGGCCGCATGTAGTCGCTGAAAACCAAGAAGGTGGCGTCGTAGGGAATGAGGCCGCCGTGCAGAGCCATGCCATTGGCGATGGCTCCCATGCCATGTTCCCGTACCCCGAAGCGGAAGTTGCGCCCGTGGTAGGAGCCGGCCTGAAACTCCGGGATCCCCTTCAAGTAGGTCATGTTGGAATGGGCCAGATCGGCGGATCCCCCCAGCAGCTCTGGCACCGCCTTGGCCAGGGCGTTGAGACAAAACTTGGAGAGGTTGCGGGTGGATTCTTTGCCAGTTTCGGCAATGGGAGCCAACGCTTCTTTCCAGCCCGCAGGCAGCTCCCCGGCCATGATGCGCTTGAACTCGGCGGCCTCTTCCGGGTAGGCCTTCTCGTAGGCGGCAAAGCGCTCGTTCCACTCCGCCTCGGCTTTGGCCCCTTTATCGATGGCCTGGCGGAAGTGGGCCAGCACCTCGTCGGGGATGTAGAACTCCGGCTCCAGCGGCCAGCCCAAGTTTTGTTTGGTGAGCTTGACCTCTTCTGGCCCCAGGGGCGCCCCGTGGACGCTCTCGCTGCCAGCTTTGTTGGGGGATCCGTAGCCAATGGTGGTCTCGACGATGATCAAAGAAGGCTTGTCGGTGACCTCCTTGGCTTTTTGGATGGCTTCGGCGATCCCCTTCAGGTCGTGGTTGCCATCCTCCACTTTTTGCACGTGCCAGCCGTAGGCCTCGTAGCGCTTGCCCACATCTTCGGTAAAGGCAATTTCCGTGCTGCCGTCGATGGAGATGTGGTTGCTGTCGTAGAGCATGATCAGCTTGCCCAGTTTGAGGTGGCCGGCCAGCGAGGCCGCTTCCGAGGCCACCCCCTCCATGTTGCAGCCATCACCCAAGATCACGTAGGTGTAGTGATCCACAATCGTGTGGCCGGGCTTGTTGAAGCGGGCCGCCAGGTGGGCCTCGGCAATCGCCAGCCCTACCGCATTGCCCACCCCCTGTCCCAGCGGGCCGGTGGTCACCTCCACACCGGGAGTTTCAAAGTTTTCCGGGTGCCCGGGAGTTTTGGATCCCCACTGGCGAAACTGCTTGATGTCCTCCAGACTGACATCAAAGCCCGTCAGGTGCAGCAGGGCATATTGCAGCATGCAGCCGTGGCCCGCCGAGAGGACAAAGCGATCCCGATCCACCCACTTGGGGTTGCGGGGATTGAACTTCAAAAACTGCTGCCAAAGCACATAGGCCATGGGTGCTGCCCCCATCGGCAGGCCGGGGTGGCCGGAGTTGGCTTTCTGAACAGCATCCACCGCCAAAAAACGAATCGTGTTGATGGCAAGTTGTTCCAGGGAGGGAGGAGCAGCAACAACCATGTGGGATCCCTATCGCTCGACATTCGCTTTCCAGTATGCCGTGTTTTGGGTCTCGCTTCCGAACCAGTGGGGATCCATCGAGCTGGGAATTGGCCTGGGCCGGTCTCGGCCGGGCAAAATGACAGGCTAAGCTGAGAGATACGCTTGCCGCCATTTCTGGTTGGAGGGTTTTCATTGAGCGCTGTTTCTTCGCCTAGCGGTAAACCGCCCTGGCTGCGGGCCAAAGCCCCCCAACGGGCCGGGTCTGTCCAGCAACTGCTGCGGGACTTGGGCCTGAACACGGTTTGCGAAGAGGCTTCCTGTCCCAACTTAGGGGAATGCTTTGCCAACGGCACCGCCACCTTCTTGATCATGGGCCCGGCCTGTACCCGCGCCTGCCCCTACTGTGATATCGACTTCACCAAACGGCCTTTGCCCTTGGATCCCACTGAGCCGCTGCGGGTGGCAGAAGCGGTGGAACGCTTGGGGTTGCGCCACGCGGTCATCACCTCGGTGAATCGGGACGACCTGCCGGATGGCGGAGCCAGCCAGTTTGTTGCTTGCATCACGGAAATCCGCCGCCGCAGGCCCCAGACGACCATCGAGGTCTTGATCCCGGATCTGTGCGGCAACTGGCAGGCCTTGGAGCAAATTCTCGCCGCCCGCCCAACGGTGCTCAACCACAACACGGAAACCGTGCCCCGCCTCTACCGGCGGGTGCGCCCCCAGGGGAACTACGAGCGCTCCCTGCGGCTTTTGGAACTGGCGCGGCAATGGGATCCGGGCCTCTACACCAAGTCAGGGGTGATGCTGGGCTTAGGAGAGACCGCCGAGGAGATTTTACAGGTGATGCAAGATCTGCGCCGGGTGGGCTGCGACATCCTCACTCTTGGCCAATACCTGGCGCCCAGCCCCAAACACCTGCCGGTGGAGCGTTATGTCGCCCCCGAAGAGTTCGACCACTGGCGGCAAGTGGGGGAAGAGCTGGGCTTTTTGCAGGTGGTGTCTTCGCCTCTGACCCGCAGCTCCTACCATGCTGAAGCCGTGCAAGACCTGATGCGGCGCTTTCCCAAAGGGGGATCGTGAGCCCCGATTCTCTGCCAAGCTAGACTGCTGAAAGCCCAAGGCTGGTCTGTTCTTGACACCGCCAAGGGAACCCAATCATGGACATGAACAGGATCCGTCGTTTTACTGGCAGCAGCTCAGAAAATGGCTTGGTTCCTTCACCTCAGGGTTGGCTACAGCCCTTCCGCTGGCGGCTGCCCCTGGTCAGTGCAGAAGAGTATGCCGAGTTGGTGCTGGAGCTAATGCGGGAGTCTCGCCTCAGCCTCAACTACTTGATGTTGGTGCTTGGCTCCTGTGTCATTGCCACGTTGGGCTTGCTGGCCAATAGCCCGGCTGTGATCATTGGGGCGATGATCGTGGCTCCTTTGATGTTGCCGATTCGCGGCATGGCCATGGGGGCTTTGGACGGGAATGTAGTCTTGTTTCGGACAGGTATCCTATCTCTGACCGTGGGAACCGGAATTGGGTTGGGAGTATCTTTCCTGCTGGGGCGATGGGTAGGTCTTCCCAACTGGGGCAGCGAAATTTTGGCCCGCACTCAACCCAACCTATTGGATCTGGGAGTGGCGCTAGCGGCAGGGGGAATCGGCGCTTTTGCCAGGGTGCGCAAAGAGATCGCCGACAGTTTGGCAGGGGTGGCGATTGCTGTGGCGTTGATGCCGCCGGTGTGTGTGATTGGCTTAGGGTTGGCCCGTGGAGACTGGGAGATCAGCCTGGGGGCGGCGCTCCTCTATTCCACCAACCTGTTGGGAATTGCCTTGGCCTGTATGCTCACCTTTTTGGTGATGGGCTACGCCCCTTTGCACAAGGCCCGTTCTGGATTGGCTTGGGTGTTTGGCCTGGTGATGCTGTTGCTGGTGCCGCTGGCAGCCAGTATGACCCAACTGCTGTATCAATCTCGGCTGGAATTGGCGCTACGAACCGCTCTGCTCAACAGAACCATTACATTCCAACGGGTAACCCTCTTGCGCAGCGAGTTTAACTGGGTAGCCGATCCGCCGGAGGTGGTGCTGTCGGTGCGAGCGGACGAGCCCGTCACACCGAGACAGGTGGCACTACTAGAAGAGTTTGTGGAAGCTGAGGTGGGTCGCCCTTTCACCCTGATTTTTCAGGTGGTACAAGACCAGGAGGTGCGCCGAGAAACGCTTGCCCCAGAGGAGCCTGAGGTGAACTCTCCAGAAACAACTTTCCCCCCCGATCAAAGGGAATAACTCTTGCCTACTAATTGGCGGATGGGCTGGTTACAGCGTCAGGGATCCCACCTTTTGTTCTAACAACTGGGCCAGATCTTGCAAGAAAGCTGCGGCGTGGGCACCGTAGATGACGCGGTGGTCGCAGGTGAGGTTAACCTGCATCTGGGAGCGGATGGCGATGGCTTTTTCCGGCGTGGCCACCACGGTGGGGCGAGCAGCACCAATGGCCAAGATGGATCCCTGGTTGGGAGGCAGGATGGCGTCGAAGCGATCCACCCCAAACATGCCCAGGTTGGAGAGGGTAAAGGTGCCGCTGTTGTACTCCTCCGGCTGCAGTTGCTTGCGCCGCGCCCGCTCCACCAGATCCTTCCAGCGGCGGGAGATCTCGTAGAGATCGATCCGGTTGGCCTGCCTGAGCACAGGGGTAATTAGGCCCCCATCTTCCATGGCCACCGCCACGGCGATGTTGATGTCGGCTTTGTAATGGATCCCGTTTTCGGTGTAGCTGGCGTTGAGGAGGGGGTGCTTTTCTAGAGTCACGGCCACAGCCTTGACCAAAAGGGCCGTCAGCGTTACCCCTTTGGGTTTTACCTGTTGGTAAAGCTGATCCAGGCTGTCAGTGGTGATGGTGTAGCCGACGTGGAACACCGGCACGCCCAAGCTGGCGTTCATGTTGCGCACCACCGCCGCCTGCAGGGTGCTCAGGGGAACCACTTCTCCCAGGGGCACAGAGACGGGGGGAGGAGTGACCGAGGAAGGAGCTGCCGCCGGGGCAGAGGCGGGCTGAGCTGCGGCCCGCCCCACATCTTCGGCTACGATGCGCCCACCAGGGCCGGAGCCGCGCACCGTGCGCAGGTCAACCCCCAGGCTTTCTGCCAATTTTTTCGCCCGTGGGGAAGCCAGGATGCGCTGGGATCCGGCTCCGTCGGAGCCACTTGGGGGCGTGGAGGGGGGGCTTGCCGCAGGCGCAGGGGTTGGCCGTTGAACGGTGGGGACAGAGGCCGCGCTAGGGGTAGCCGCCGGCGCAGCACCCTTAGAGAGGGCCTTGGCTCTCTCCTGGGCCTCTGCCAGCTCCGCTTCGGTTTCGGCAATGAGGGCGATGGGGGCGCCCACCGGCGCCGATTCCCCGGCTGGGATGAGGATGCTGGCCAGAATGCCGCTGTGGAAGGACTCCACATCCATGTCTGCTTTGTCCGACTCCACCACCAGGATGTTTTCCCCTTTCTCCACCCGGTCGCCGGGGTTCTTCAGCCAGGCAACGATCTTGCCCGTTTCCATGGTGGAGCTGAGGGCCGGCATGGAGAGTTCGTGGATCATGGCGGGGGTGGCAACACAGCAGAGAAGATTGTAACCCAGCAGACGGGATCCCGGCGCACTCCCCTAGTGGGCGCCGGCAGCTTCCGCCTCGGCCACCACCAACAGGGTTTTCAGCAGGGAATCGGGGTTGAGGCTGATGGAGTCGATCCCCTGCTGCACCAGGAAGCGGGCAAAGTCAGGGTAGTCGCTGGGGGCTTGTCCACAGATGCCAATCTTGCGCCCGTGGCTTTTCACCGTCTGGATCACCTGGGCAATCATCCGCTTGACGGCCTCGTGGCGCTCGTCAAAAAGGTGGGCCACCAGGGCCGAGTCGCGGTCCAACCCCAGGGTGAGCTGGGTGAGGTCGTTGGAGCCGATGGAGAAGCCGTCGAAGATCTGGCAGAACTCGTCGGCCAGGATGACGTTGCTGGGCAGCTCGCACATGACGTACACCTGGAGGCTGTTTTCCCCCCGCACTAGGCCGTGGCGGGCCATCTCCTCCAGCACCTTGTGCCCCTCTTCCGGGGTGCGGCAGAAGGGGATCATCAAGATGACGTTGGTCAGGCCCATCTCGTCCCGCACCCGTTTCATGGCCCGGCACTCCAGCGCAAAGCCATCGCGGTAGCGGGGATCCGTGTAGCGGGAGGCCCCCCGCCAGCCAATCATGGGGTTTTCCTCGTGGGGCTCATAGCGGGATCCGCCCAGCAGGTGGGCGTATTCGTTGCTCTTGAAGTCCGACAGGCGCACAATCACCGGCTTGGGGTAGAAGGCAGCGGCGATGGTGGCCACCCCCTGGGCCAGCTTGTCTACAAAGTACTCCGGCTTGTCGGCGTACTGGGCGGTGAGCTCCGCCAGGCGCGGCTCCTCCTTGACCGCCTCGTCGTAGTGGATCAAGGCCAGAGGGTGGATCTGGATGTGGTTGGCGATGATGAACTCCAGCCGCGCCAGACCCACGCCGTCGCAAGGGATCTCGCTCAGGCCAAAGGCTTTTTCCGGGTTGCCCACGTTCATCATCAGTTGGGTGCGGGGGCGGGGCAGCTCCTCTAGCGGGATCTCCGTCACCTCATAGGGCAATAGACCAGGATAGACGCGCCCTTCCTCCCCTTCGGCGCAGGAGACGGTGATGGGATCGCCGGAGCGGAGCACCTGCGTGGCGTTGCCGCAGCCAACAATGGCAGGGATCCCCAGCTCACGGGCAATGATGGCTGCATGGCAGGTTCTGCCCCCCTGGTTGGTGACGATGGCGCTGGCCTTTTTCATGATTGGCTCCCAGTCGGGATCGGTTTTCTCCGTCACCAGCACCTCGCCAGCCTGGAACTGATCCGAGCGGCGCACATCCAAAATGACGCGGGCTGTGCCCTGGCCGATGGCCTCTCCCACCGCCCGTCCTTGCACCAGGGGGTCTGGGCGCGCCTCCGTCTGCGTAAAGCGGTAGGTCCTGAGGCGGTTGGTGGCCTTTTGGGATTGCACCGTCTCGGGGCGGGCCTGGACGATGAACAGCTCGCCCGTGATCCCGTCTTTGGCCCACTCGATGTCCATGGGGGTGAAGCGGCCCCGCAGCGCCGAGTAGTGCTCCTCGATGAGGCAGGCCCAGCGAGCCAGCTCTAGGATCTCGTCGTCCTGCAGGGCATATTGGCGGCGCAGGCTCTCGGGGACGGGTACGTTTTTGGTGGAACGGGATCCCTCCTCGTCGTAGACCAGCTTCAGGGCTTTGCTGCCCAGCTTGCGGGAGAGGATGGGGCGCAGCCCCTGCTTTAGAGTAGGTTTAAAGACCACGTATTCGTCGGGGTTGACGATGCCTTGCACCACGTTTTCCCCCAGCCCATAGGCAGCGGTGATCAACACCGCGTCTTTAAAGCCCGTTTCTGGGTCGATGGAGAACATCACCCCCGAACAGGCCAGGTCGGAGCGCACCATCTTCTGCACCCCCACCGAGAGGGCCACCTGGAAGTGGTCAAAGCCCTTGATCTGGCGGTAGGAGATGGCCCGGTCGGTAAACAGGCTGGCAAAGCAGCGGTGGCAGGCATTCAGCACTGCCTGGATCCCGTGCACGTTGAGGTAGGTCTCCTGCTGGCCGGCAAAGCTGGCATCCGGCAGGTCTTCTGCTGTGGCGCTGGAGCGCACCGCCACATCGGTATCGGGGCCGTAGCGCTCGCACAGCTTCTGGTAGGCTTCGCTGATGGCCTGCTCCAACTCTGGGGGGAAAGGCGTCTGCAGAATCAAGGTGCGGGCGGCTTTGCCCCGCTCGCGCAGGTTCCGCACATCCTCGATATCGAGGTCTTTGAGGATCTCCCGCAGCTTCTCCTCGAGGCCGGCAGCGGCGATGAACTGGCGATAAGCATGGGCGGTGGTGGCAAACCCCAGGGGCACGCGGATTCCTTTGGGGGTCAACTGCTGCAGCATTTCCCCTAGAGAGGCGTTTTTCCCACCCACCTGGGCCACGTCCCGCAGCCCCACCTCTATGAGGGGCACAACCAAGGGTGGCTCTGAGCCAAGCTGGCGTTGAGAGGGCTGTTGAAGCTGGGATCCCAGCGCTACTCCATCCAACATGCTTTGTCTCCTTGTGCCCATCAGAGCAAGCGTGATAGTTGCAAAAAGACCTTCTCCCGCCAGGACCTGGCCTGGCTTCAAGGAGCTCTACCCCCACTAGTGTACTGAGGGTTTTCCTGGGGCTAGAATCCCGGCACAACGCCCCCAGAGACGGCTGAGATGGGGAGGAGACAAAGGCAATCTCGCCAGGATCCAGCTGAAAGAGCTGCCACAAATCTTCGCCCTTTTTTACCTAATGCAAAAGTAACCGCTCTGCCACAATGTTTTCAAAGCAGCAGTTTGCGGAAACAGGGCAAATGGAAGGCCCCAGGGATCCGGTGGCAGCAATTCGCCAGGTAAGAGTGACGGAAAAACAGCAGGGCTTGCGGCTGGATCGGGGGTTGGCGGAACAACTGCCGGAGCTGTCGCGCTCGCGCCTGCAGCAGCTCATTTGCCAGGGCCAGGTTTGGCTCAATGGGCGGCCCTGCCTGGATAAGGATCGCCCCCTGCAAGCCGGGGATGAGATTGAGGTGCGGATCCCGCCAGCCACCCCTACAACTTTGGAGCCGGAGCGGATCCCCTTAGACATTCTCTACGAAGATGAGGATCTGCTGGTCATCAACAAGCCGCGCGGTCTGGTGGTGCATCCTGCTCCTGGAAATGCCAGCGGCACGCTGGTGCACGCATTGCTGGCCCACTGTCCTCGCCTTTCCGGGATCAACGGCGAGCTGCGCCCAGGGATCGTCCATCGCCTCGACAAGGACACCACCGGCGCCCTGGTGATTGCCAAACACGATCAGGCCCACCAGCATCTGCAGGCCCAGATCCAGGCCAAGACGGCTCGGCGCATCTACCTAGGGGTGGTGTTTGGCCGGCCAGCCCAGAGCCAAGGCACGATCTCTGCCCCCATTGGCCGCCACCCGGTGGAGCGGCAGAAGATGGCGGTTTTGCCCTCTGGCCAAGGGCGAGCGGCGGTAACCCACTGGCAGGTGCTGGAGCGCCTGGGCAACTACACCCTGATGCAGTTTGAACTGGAGACCGGCCGCACCCATCAAATTCGGGTGCATGCTGCCCACCTGCGCCTGCCCATTGTCGGGGATCCCCTCTATACCCAGAGCAAAACCAGCCCCGTCAAACTCAGCGGCCAAGCTCTCCACGCCTGGAAGCTCTCCTTTGTCCACCCGCGCACTGGCCAGCCGCTGCAGTTTACTGCCCCCCTGCCGGAAGAGTTCGAGCGGCTGCTGCGGCAGTTGCGCAGCCAGGCCGGATAGGCAGCTTCTAGGGTCGCTCTCGGCCCTGTCTGGCCTGTCCAATCAGGGTTCATGCTGATCCCCGTGACCAGGAAGTTTCAACCTTCAGTAAATTTTTAGAGAAGTTGGAAGTGTTTTTGCCGGGTGAGTTGTTTAGAGTTGTCCCCACACCGGTGGGGCAGACAATTAAGACAATCTCACATCTACCGGGATCCCTTGCCTGGGTGGGCGACACTAGGACTGGGTCGCAGAAGCGCGATAGCTAAGGAGGGGAGTATGAGCAAGAGCCTGCTGGAGCAGTTGCGAGAGATGACCGTCGTGGTGGCCGACACGGGGGATATCAACGCCATTGAGACCTTTAAGCCGCAGGATGCCACCACCAATCCCTCTTTGATCACAGCAGCCGCCCAAATGCCCCAGTACCAGGGCATTGTCGATGAGACCTTGCTCAAGGCCCGCAAAGAACTGGGATCTAAAGCCGACACCAAAACCGTAGTGGCCCACGCCATCGATGAATTGGCGGTAGCCTTTGGCGTGCGCATTCTCTCCATCATCCCCGGTCGGGTTTCGACCGAGGTAGATGCCCGCCTCTCCTACGACACCGAGGCTACCGTAGCCAAGGCCCGCTACCTCATCGAGCTCTACAAGGCGGCAGGGGCGAATCCCAAGCGGGTGTTGATTAAAATTGCTTCGACCTGGGAAGGGATCCGCGCCGCCGAGATCTTAGAAAAAGAAGGGATCCACTGCAACCTGACTCTGATGTTTGGCCTGCACCAGGCCATTGCCTGTGCGGAAGCAGGGGTAACCCTCATCTCGCCCTTTGTGGGCCGCATCTTGGATTGGTACAAAAAACACACAGGCCGGGAGAGCTATCCCCCTGCTGAAGATCCGGGCGTGCAGTCGGTAACCCAGATCTACAACTATCTGCGCAAATACGATTACCCGACGGAAGTGATGGGCGCCAGCTTCCGCAACATTGGGGAAATCATCGAGCTGGCCGGCTGCGATCTGCTTACCATCTCGCCAGTTCTCTTGGCGGAGCTGCAAAACACCGAAGGCCACCTGGAGCGCAAACTGGATCCGGAAAAAGCTAAGAAAATGGACATCCCGCGTCTGGTGATGGATCGAGCCACCTTCGACCAGATGCACCGGGAAAACCGCATGGCTTCAGAAAAGCTGGAAGAAGGGATCCAGGGCTTCTCCAAGGCGCTGGAGGTGCTGGAAAGGCTGCTCACGGAGCGGCTGCAGAAGCTGGAGGGCGCCAAGGAAACGATTACCCACGCCGCCCAGGATGTCTTCCGCATCTACGACCTGGATGGAGATGGCTTCATTACCCGCGAGGAGTGGATGGGGGCGGATCGCGTCTTCGATGCCCTCGACACCAACCAAGATGGCAAAATTACCCCCGAAGAAATGCTGGTCGGCCTAGGGGCAGCCGTCTACTTGAGGAATTAGCCAGCCAGCTCTATGGGCGAGAACTTTCGCCGCATCGGAGATGGGGTAGCTGCCCTAGAGGCCCAGGCCCGCCTCTGGATTGCCCAGCGGCTACAGGGGATCCCTTACGATCCGCCCCCGGGGCCGGCGGCCAGCCAGGTGCTGCGCTGGATCGAGACGGACTTGCTCCCCCGCCTGCAGCAAACGCCCCAGGAGCTGGAAAATCTCCTGCGCGGGCTCAATGGCGGCTATGTGCCCAGCGGCCCTTCCGGCGCCCCCACGCGGGGCCGGGTGGAGGTGTTGCCCACCGGGCGCAACTTCTACTCGGTGGATATCCGCGCCATTCCTACCCCCACTGCCTGGCAAGTTGGCTCGCTGGCTGCCGAGCGGGTGGTGGAGCGCTACGTGCAAGAGCAGGGGGAATATCCCCGCCACC
Organism: Synechococcus sp. H55.7; assembly: GCF_047462395.1. NCBI lineage: Bacteria > Bacillati > Cyanobacteriota > Cyanophyceae > Synechococcales > Synechococcaceae > Synechococcus > Synechococcus sp. H55.7. The sequence goes on along the minus strand of NZ_JANSJD010000016.1, from coordinate 28,473 downwards.
TGGGCCTATCCGTTTGGGGAACTGCCACCCTGAGAACCGGCGGCGAGGACTGGGCGGAGGCGCTGGCGCTCTTGGGGGTTAGGCCCCGCTGGGAGGGGGGACGGGTGGTGGATATCGAGATCCTGCCTGTAGCGGCTTTGGGCCGTCCCCGCGTGGACGTAACCCTGCGCATCTCCGGCTTCTTTCGCGATGCTTTTCCCAACCTCATTGCCCTCTTCGACCGGGCTGTGCAGGCCGTGGCCGCCCTGGAAGAACCGGAAGCCGACAACCCCCTGCGGGCCCAGGTGCTGGCCGATACCCAGTACTGGCAGGAGCAAGGGATCCCGCCTTCAGAAGCGGCAGAGCGGGCGCGGCTGCGCATCTTTGGCTCCAAACCAGGGGCCTACGGAGCCGGGCTGCAGGGGCTGATCGAGGCGCAAAACTGGGAAACCGAGGCGGATCTGGCGCGCGCCTACCTCACCTGGAGCGGCTACGCCTACCGGGCCGAGGGCGAGGGAGAGCCGGCCCCCGCAGCTCTGCGGCGGCAACTGGCCCGCTTGCAAATTGTCCTGCACAACCAGGATAACCGCGAGCACGATCTCCTCGACTCCGATGACTACTACCAGTTCCAGGGGGGCATGGTGGCAGCCGTGCGCACCCTCCAGGGCCGCAACCCCCAAATCTACTTCGGGGATCACGCCCGTCCCCACAACCCCAAGATCCGCACCCTGGCCGAAGAGATCGACCGCGTCTATCGCGCCCGCGTCGTCAACCCCAAGTGGATTGCCGGCGTAATGCGCCACGGCTACAAAGGCGCCTTTGAGATGGCCGCCACCCTCGACTACCTTTTTGCCTACGACGTCACCACCCACGCCGTGCCCGATTTCATGTACGCCGGGGTGGCCCGCGCCTACCTGTTGGATCCCCGGGTGCAGCAGTTTCTGCGGGATCACAACCCCTGGGCACTGCGGGATATGAGCGAGCGGCTGCTGGAAGCCCACCAGCGGGGCTACTGGCAAGAGCAGGCCCTAGAGCTGGTGCCCCAGCTGGAAGCCCTGCTGCTGGAGACGGAAGCCCGCCTGGAGGCCACCCAGGGATCCCTGGCGGGAGAAGGTTAAGTTCAGCTAAGATGCTCTCAGCAAACCAGGCGCGGAGGGATCCCAATGATGAGCAAAGCCAAGTTACTGCGAGAGATTCTGGGGCCCCTACTGGAAGATTACCGCTACTGGTTTGAGCGCTCCCGCCGCTTTTTGCAAGAAGAAACCCTAGAATTTATTAGCCCAGAGGCGCAGCAGGCCCTTCTGGAGCGGGTTTTGGCTGCCCAAGCAGAATTGCAAGCCGCAGAAGCCCTCTATCAGTTGTCGGAGAATGAAGTTGGCGTTGACCCAGCGCTGATGGCAAAATGGCATCACCTGCTGATGGAGTGCGCCGAGCTGGGCCGTCGCTTCCGCCAAATTCACCCTTCCTCTGACTCATCTGACCCGTGATGCTGCAGATCCTCTACCTTATCGCTTTCGTGGCCATCGCCTTTGTGGCCCTGCGTAACCTGGTGGCCAATATCATCACGTTGGGCAAAGAAGAGCGCAAGGCCTCGCCCCGTCGGGCTCGCCGACAGGCGCCCCACCCAGAGCTCTTGGATGAAGAAGGCAACCTGACGGAAGAGCCCTTGTTGGTGATTCGTTCGACCAGCCTGGAAGAAGCCCGCAGCCGCCTGGAAGATCTCTACTCTGGCTCTCCTGACGAGGATTAAAAGCGGCGCAGGAGCTTCCCCTTTCTCGGTGTCGGCCCGAGTCAGTTGTGGGGGTAAGTAGCCTTTCTTGGATGAAGTTACGATAAAGCACCTGGCGCCGAGCACTATTCCTAACTCCCCTCTCCCTGAGGGAGAGGGGTTGGGGGTGAGGGTAGCGGCGCGGAGCACTTGGGTAGGCGGCAAGGTATCTTAACCTTGTTTGAGGCAACTACAGTCAAGTCAATCTGGTTCTTCACCTGGTGGCCTCTGGAGCTGGCCTGCAGCATTGACGCAAACGTCACAAATGGGATCCGATTCCAATTCCGATTTCGAGGTGGAAGCCGTCCTGGAGGCGGTGCTGAGCAAGCTGACGGTTTTGGCGGAGACGGGACAGACCTTTGGCCAGCCGATTACCATTGGCGACACAACGATTGTCCCCTACGTGTCGCTCTATTTTGGCGTTGGCGGAGGAGGGGGCCATTTTGGCTTTCGCAGCAACGGACGGGATCCGGCCAGCCTGTTTGGCGGAGCGGGGGGCGGGGTGCGCATCGAGCCGGTGGGCTTTTTGGTGATCCGAGGGGAGCGGGTGGAGCTGCTGACCACGGCCCAAAAGCCCGGCCAGTGGAGCCAGCTTGGCGAGACTATAATTCCCCTGCTGCAGCAGTGGCTCCAGAGCCGGGCCGGCAATTCCTCAAATGACCAGCCAAATGACTAGCCGCGAATGGAGAGGCGGGATCCCTGGGGGGAGGGCTGCACCTCGATGCGGTGGGGAAAGGCCTCTTGCAGACTGGGGATGTGGGTGATCACCAGGATGCAGGCAAAGTCAGAGGCCACAGCGTTGATGGCCGCCAGCAACTGGGCCCGCCCGGTGGCGTCCTGGGAGCCAAACCCCTCGTCGATGATCAATGTTTGCAGGTCGGAGCCAGAGCGCTGGGTAAGCAGGCGGGAGAGGGCCAGGCGAATGGCGAAGTTGATGCGGAAGGCCTCACCGCCGGAGTAGGTCTCGTAGGGGCGGGTGCCGCGGGGATCGGCGATGAGGATGTCGAGGGTTTCAATTAGCTTGTCCGAGCGTCGCCCCGAGCGCTGGGTTACAAAGCGCAGATGGAGGCGGTGTTGGGTGAGGCGGCCCAGGATCTGGTTGGCCTGGGCCTCTAGCTCTGGCAGAACGTTTTCGATGATCAGGGCGGGAATGCCGTTGCGGCCGTAGGCGTTGGCCAGCTCCTGGTACACCTGCTGCTGGCGGCGGGCCTGCTGCAGTTGTCGCTCTAGCTCTGCCCGCTCCGACTGTTGTTCAAGGGCCTGCTGCAGCCGCTGTTGGGCCGCCCCGATTTGAGAAAGCACCTGATCCAGCCCTTGCCGGTGCTCCTGCAGAGCTTGGCGGATCCCTTCCAGGTGGGCGGGCAAGACCTCAGGCTGCTCCGCCAGTTGTTGCTGCAGCGCTTCCAGCTCTTGGGTGGCCTGGGCAAAGTGCTGCCGGCTTTCCTGCAGGCGTTGGGACAAGATCTGGCTGCGGGCTGTGGCTTCCGGCAGCTCCTGGCGGGCTATTTGGAGGGCCTGCAGGCGGGCCGGCCACAGTTGCGCCTGGGCCAGTTCTGCTTTTACCTGCTGGTGCAGGGATCCGTCGTAGCCAAGGTGGTGCAGCGCCTGCTCGATTTGGGCCAGGCGTTCTGCCAGCGGCGAGTCAGGGGATCCCGCCTGTTGCAGGGCTTCCAGTTGCGCTTGTAGGGAGGCGATCTGTTCACACAACTGGGCTCGGCGCTCCTGGGCTTTGCGCAGCTCGTGGGAGCGGCCCAGGGCCCAGCGCCAGCGCTCCACCTCTCCCCGTTGCAGGGCGTGTTCGCGCTCGTCGTAGCCCAGGTGTTGCAGGGCCTGCTGGATCTGGGCAAGCTGCTGCCGCGCCTCTGGGGCATAAGCTTCTTGGTTGAGGATTTGCTCCAGTTCTGCCGCTTCTGCCCGCCAAGCCTCCAGTTGCCGCTGCCGCTCCTGCCCGGCCTCCCACTGCTGCTGCAGCCGCCCCTGGAGGTGCAGACGCTCATCCCAAGCGGCCAATTCTTGCTCAAGACGCCGAGCTTCCTCTTGCAGCAGCCCGATCTCCCGGTCGGCCACCGCCAGTTGCTCGCGAATCACAAAGAGCTCGCCGGCAATCTCTTCTTGGCGCTGGCGGTGCTTTTGCAGCACCACATCCCTCAGGTGCGGGCTGAGCGGACGGGCGCAGAGGGGGCAAACCCAAAGGTGGGATTCCAGGACAGCCAACGCCTGGGTGGACGGTGCCGGCGCAGGCGCGGCAGGCTGCTCTGAGAAGGCTGCTTCCGGGGTGGCTTCGGATTCTGGGTGTTCTTCCTCCCCACCTTCTGCCATCGACTTCACCCCCGCTAAGGCAGGGGCGGAGTGGTGCCTTTCTTGCTCTGGATTGTAAGGATCTGGGCGATCCGGATCCCCGAGATCCAGCCGCTCGGGGTGAAAGGACTCCGTCCTGCTATCGCCAACGGGAAAAGCCTCCCAAGGAGCCTCTAATAGGCGGCAGCGCTCTTCCTCCTGTTGCCATTGGTGCTGGAGAACCCGCTGCCGCTCCTGCAGCTTCTGCACAAAGAGGCGGCGCTCTTGAATTTTTTCCAGCACCTGCTGTTGGTAGAGACGCCGTTGCTCCAGCTCGGCCAGGGCTGCGACGCCGGCGGCAATTTTCTGGGCCAGTTGCTGCTGCTGTTGGGCCAGGGTTTCCTGGTTTTGCAGTTGCTGCTTGAGGAGCTGGAGGCGGGCTTGCAGGCGTTCTCGCTCGCGGCGGATCTGCTCTTGCCAGTGCCGTTGTTGCTCTAGGAGGGCGGCGGCTTGGGCCTGGGCATCGTTCAAGATCTGCAGGCGCTCCTGGGCTTGCCGGTAGTGGTGGAGGGCGTTTTCGATGCGCTCCCCTTCTGCCAGCACCTGGGCATCGGCCTGGGCTTGGGCCTGGCAGGCGGCCAATTCCTGTTGCAGCCGCTGCATTCTGCGCAGTTGCTGCTGTTGGTACTCAGCTTGTTGGGCCTGCAGCTTTTGGCGCTCTTGGAGCAGGTGTTGCTGTTGCTCGAAGAGGCGGTGAAGATGGCGATCTTGGGCCATCAGGGACTGATAGCGTTCGTAGCCCGCCAGGATCTCCTCGCTTTGGGCGATCAGCTCTTCCAACTGCAGCAGGTGCTGTCGTTGGGCTCGCCACTGCTGTTCGGTGTGGTGCAGGTTGGCGCTGAGCTTGTGCAGGTGTTGGGTGAGTTGCCGGTGGCGCTCCTCTAGGGTGTGGCGATGTTCATAGGCCCGCTCTAGAGACTGTAATTCCTGCTGCTGTTGGGCCAGGAGCTGTTGCAGATGGGTTTGCTGTTGTTGGAGCTGCTCCAGTTCGGCTTGGATCTGCTCGATAGAGGCCTGCTGTTGCTCCAGCTTGGGCAGGCGCTCTTGGAGTAGATCCGCTTTCAGCTTGGCACTGCGAGCCTGTTCGCGGCAGCGCTCGGCCAGCAGGTCGTACTGGCCCAGCTTGAGCATATCGGCCAAGATCTGCTTGCGCTCGCCGGGGCGCTTCAGGGTAAAGGCATCGGCTCGTCCCTGCCGCAGGTAGGCCGAGTGAATGAAGGTATCGTAGTCGAGGCCAAGCTGACTTTGGATGGCCTGTTGGGTAGCGCGCATGCCGCGGCGGGTTAGGCTGCGCCAGGCGGTTTCTCCAGCTTGAATTTGCCACTCCAGGGATCCCTCCCCCGACAGGTGGCGGCTGCGCAGGATGCGGTAGGTTTGCCCCCGCGAGCGGTAAATCACTTCCACCCAGGTTTCACTGGCACCTTTGCGGATGAGATCGCTGTCGTTGCTGGCCCGGCTTTGTCCCCAGAGGCCCCAGGTAAGGGCGTCGAGCAAAGCCGATTTGCCCGCCCCGTTGGGGCCACAAATGCAGGCGGTGTGGATCCCGCGCAGATCCAAAACGGCGTGAGAGTAGCAGAGAAAATGGTGTAAGGTCAGGCGAACCGGGATCACGGAAGACTGGGCTCTGGGTGCGGCAAAACGCTAGAGCTAAGCCGTTTGATCTAGAGTATCGCGTCGGCCTTGAAAGGGTTGGCCAGATCCCAAGCCTTGCCAACTTTTTTGCGGGAATTGAAGGGATCCCTCACCTCTACTTCGGAGACAAAGCCGCCGGCGCGGGATCCGGTTGCAGCAGCCGTTGACAGAGCTGGGCGATTTGGTCGGAGCTGGCCTCGTCCAGCCAGCGGTGGAAAGCTTGGGATTCGCGGATGCGGCCCAGCAGCAAGGTGGGAATTTCCTCTGGGCTGTGCAATTCCGCTAGCCACTGTCGAGGCAGGCCAGTCGCTGCCGCCAGAGCGTCGGGATCCCGTTGGCCCGCTTGCCAGAGTGCCTGCAGTTGGGGGATCTGCTCCCAGCGGTGGCCAGAAGCAGCCAGGATCAGGGTTTGCGGCTGTAGCTGTTGCAGCAGTTGGGCCAGATCCGTCGGCAGCCAGGGCCAGCGGGCCAGCACCAGAGCTGTTTTTGCCGACGGGAGGAAGTCTTGATCGAGGGGCAGAGCCTGCCCCCTGTAGCAGACGGCTTCTCTGAGAGAATCCGGCAGGGGGCGTTGCCGGTAATCCTGGATCTGGAGACGGGTGGCGGAAACGGTGGGCGCCTGCCAGTCGCCAGAGGAGCGCAGCGCCAGTACTTTGCCTTGCCAGGGTTGTCTGCCCTGGTCATCCGCTTCCAACTGCAGGGCGATGTCCATAGCCTGGCATTCTTGCCACTGCTCCAGCTCTTCGCCGGCTTGCCAAAACCAGAGGGTACGGGATCCCGGCCTGCCTTGCAGATCAAACCTTAAGTGGCGGCCATTCTGGGAAGCCCCCAGCTTGACGCTGCCGCGACAAACGTTCATCAGGGCTACGACGGGGTTGGGATTGCCGTGGCCAAAGGGCTGCAGAAGCTGCAACTGCCGATACACCTCGTCCAGCTCTGCCACCCTATCCCGCCCCTGAGAGGCCAACAGTTCCCAATCGATGACGATCTCCACCGCCAGGGCGCGAGCTTGGCGATCCGGGCTGACCCTCGCGGCCAGCTCCCGCCGCAAAGCCAGTTGTACAGCGGCCAGGCAAGACAGATCTACTTGGATCCCGGCAGCCATAGGGTGTCCGCCTCCCCCCAGCAAGAGGGGGCGCACGGCCTCGATGGCCTCCACCAGGTTCACCCCTGGAATCGAGCGGCCCGACCCATAGCCCCGTCCCGCCCTCTCGTCTTTGGCGATCAACACCGTCGGGCAAGCGTATTGCTCCGCCAAGCGCGCCGCGGCGATCCCCAAAACCCCTGGGTTCCAGCCGCTTCCGGCCAGGACAATCGCCCCCTCCCGCCCCAGATCTAGGCTTTCCACCTGTTGGCCGGCCTCTTGAATCACTTGCTGGGTAAGGCGCTTACGCTCCTCATTGAGGGCAACAAAATGCTCCACCAGCGTCTGGGCCCGCTGCGGATCGGAGGTGGTCAACAGCTCCACCGCCAGGCTGGCATCGTCCAAACGGCCAATGGCGTTCAGCTTGGGAGCAAGGCGAAAGGCGATATCCTGGGCTGTTGGTGTTCCTGAGGATTGGCCGTTGCCCATCTGATCCAAAAGAGCTCGCAGCCCCGGGCGCTGCGTCTTGGCCAGCACGGGCAGGCCCCGCTGCACCAGGTAGCGGCACTCCCGCTGCAACACCGCCACATCGGCCACGATCCCCACCGCCACCAGATCCAGGTGCTCTTCTACGCCTGGGATCCCCAGCGCTTGGTAGAGGGCCTCCGCCAGCTTGTAGGCCACCCCCACCCCCGGCAGAAAGCGCAGCGGATGTTCCTCTGGCAGGCGCAGTGGGTTGACCACCGCATGGGCAGGGGGCAAGGGATCCGGCAGCGTGTGGTGATCCGCCACGATCACGTCTACCCCTTCGGCTTGGGCGGCGGCAATCTCGGCGGCATTGCCCATACCGCAATCCACTGTCAGGAGCACTTGGCAGCCCTGGGCCAGCACCTGCTGCAGCCGCTGGGGGTTCAAGCCATGCCCTTCGCTGCTGCGCAGCGGTAGGGTGAACTGGACTCGGAAGCCCAAGGGCTGTAACGCCGAGAGCAAGAGGCTGGTGGCGGTAACGCCATCGCAGTCGAAATCTCCCCAAATGCAAAGGGTTTCTCCTCTTTTTCTTGCCTGCAACAGGCGTGCTACTGCCCGCTCCAGATCCGGCAGGGATCCCGCTGGCGTGGGAGAATACTGATCAGGATCGACGAAGGCCCGCGCTTGTTCCCGGCTGTGCAGCCCACGCAAGGCCAGCACCTTGGCTGCATACTTGCCGTATTCTCGGCTCAGCTCCGGATCAAACTGGGGTGGAGTGGGCAGCAGATCCCAGCGGTATTCCATGCCAACGGGTTGGGCCGGCCCCCGGGCCGACGGGGATAGAGCTCCTTAGGAGCGTATCAAAAACTGCCCAGGGAGAGAAGCAACACAGGATCCCGGAAAGCAACAGCCGGGGTGAGCGATCCCTGCCAACCTGCTATTGACAGCAGTGAGAGGCCACGCAGCAAGGCGAAGGGTGGGCGTGGTCATGGGTGGCACAGGCTTCGCTGCAGTAGAGTTGGCCTTCGTAGCGATAGCCTTGGCTGCTTTCGAAGCTGCAGTTGCAGTGTTCGCAGGCGCAACGAACAAGGGTGGTAGCAGACATGATGTTTTCTCCTTGCTTGAACTGAGGGATCCTCTTGTCGAAGATCTGTGTCCCTATACCCTAGCGGTTGCTCGGCAGCGGCGCCGGAACAAGAATCAGACTCATTTGTGGCGATTCCAAATCACAGCAACCACAACTCCCCCTCTGGGAGAGGGGCTGGGGGTGAGGTCATCGCGGCAGAGGTTAAGAGAAGCCCATAGCCCTCTGGCTGGTTATTGACTATGATGCGGGCGTGGGGTGTGAATAAGTACCTAGACAATGGCAACCCAACGCATTTGCTTTGCTCAAGTTTCAGATGTCCACCTGATGCCCGAGACGGGCTGCCGCTGCTGGTGGATGTCCGATTCCCCTCGCCGCCAGTTGCAAGCTGCCGTTGCCCATCTCAACCAAGTACCCGATCTGCGCTTTGTCCTGTTTACCGGCGATCTGGTGGATCAAGCCGATCCGGAGAGCTTTGAGTTGTTCCGGGAGATTCTCGCCCAACTGCGGGTGCCCTACTACCTCAGCCTGGGCAACCACGATGTCGATACCTTGAGGAGAAAAGGGCGCTTCAACCGGGATCAGTTCATCCGTTGGTGCCAAAGCCAATTCCCCCTGTCCCCAGCTCCTACCGGTTATGTCGATTACAGCCTTTCCCCTCTGCCCGGGATCCGCCTGGTTGCCCTCGACGCTAGTTTAGGACACTTCCCCTTGCCTCAGGGTGTGCTGCGTCCCTCGCAACTGCACTGGCTAAGCGAACATCTACAAGCGGTGCCCGAGGAATGGCTGATTCTGCTCATCCATCAGCCTCCTTTTATCTCCCCCACCCAGATGGATGCGGTCTTGTTCCGCAAGTACCGGCTCCGCAGCGAGCAAGCCTCGGCACTACACACCCTCCTGGCCAATCACGGGCGGGTGGTGGCGGTGTTGAGCGGGCATCTGCATGTGCCGAAGGTGTATGTGCGAGATGGGATCCCTTACCTGACGGCACCTCCGCTGGTGGGGCCGGTTTCGGCTCTGCGGGTGTTTGAGCTGGATATCAACCCACGGCGAGGGGTGTTGCGCTACCACTGGGTTCACCTGCCGGAGCTGGATCCCAGCCCCCTCTGGCACGGCTTGGTTATGGGGATCCGACGGGATCGCTGGGGACAAATCCCCCTCCGTGCCAGGGGATCCCGATCCCTACCTCTGCCCGCCGCTGCCTCGTAGCCCAAAAATCCCAAAGCTTGACCGAATTAGTGTAGATTAATAAAGACGAGGATCGTTGCATTCGGTGTCTTCCCCCTATGACAGCAAGCCTTTCTTCTTCTTCTTCTAGCCGCTGGGAGCTGGCGGCCCAGGCCGTGCGAGAACAGTATCAGCCCCAGGTAGCCTCTCTGAGCGAGCACTTTGAGCCCTTGTCGGCCAGTGACTTGCTGGCCTGGGGGGTAGAGGAGTTTGGAGATGGGCTGGTGCTGGCCTGTAGCTTGGGCCCGGAAGACCTGGTGTTGATCGATCTGCTCACGGCCATTCGCCCGCAGGTGCGCGCCTTTTTCCTGGATACCGACTTTCACTTCCCGGAAACCCTGCAACTGCAGCAACAGGTGTTGGCCCGCTACCCTCACTTGCAACTGGAGATCTTCAAACCTCTGCTCACCCCCGAAGAGCAGGCGGCGCAATATGGGCCAGAGCTGTACCGCACCAACCCCGACCTCTGCTGCAACATTCGCAAGGTAGAGCCCCTGAATCGCGCCCTGGCCAACTGCACCACCTGGATTACCGGGATGCGCCGCGAGCAATCCCCCACCCGCGCCGATATTGGCAAGGTGCAGTGGGATGCCAAGCGCAACCGCCTCAAGCTCAACCCCCTTGCCGACTGGACAAACGGCCAAGTCTGGAAATACATCCTCGCCCACGGGATCCCTTACAATCCCCTGCACGATCGCAACTATCCCAGCATCGGCTGCCTCCACTGCACGGCGCCGGTAGAGCCGGGGGCGGATCCCCGCTCCGGCCGCTGGAAGGGCACAGCCAAAACCGAGTGTGGTCTGCACACATAGCCTATGAACACGGCTCCTGTCCTGGAGGTGGCCCGGTTTGAAATTACCCCCGGCTCGGAGGCTGCTTTTGAAGCTGCCATCGGCCAGGCTTTCGTTTATCTGCAACAAACCGATGGCTATCGGCAACACCAACTGCAGCGCTGTTTGGAGCACCCCCAGCAATACCTGCTGCTGGTGCAGTGGGGATCCCTAGAGGCCCATCTGGTCAACTTCCGCCAATCGGAAAACTTTGTCCGCTGGCGTGCCCTCATCGGGCCCTACTTTGCTCGCCCGCCGCAGGTGTTGCACTACCAGTTGTTGGCCGGATCCGAACATCCCTTCGATTTAAATTTGCAAAAATAGGATGCCGGTTCAGCACCCACTCTCGAGTCAAGCTGATTCTCAATCGCACGGGTTGAATGTGATATTATCAATTTCCGACCTTCCGCCCAGGTGTGCGTCGGCATCGCTCAGAGGGGCTGTTAACTCAGTGGTAGAGTACCACCTTGACACGGTGGGAGCCGCTGGTTCAATTCCAGCACAGCCCATGTCCTTCAGAATCCGCTTTGGGGGCAAGCTACAGGGCTAGGTTGAGCTGCTCCTGGGTATTTTGTGGGAGCGGGACTTCATCGAGGTCGATGAGGCGTACAGTTCACAGGCAAGTTTCTTGGATAATGCGGATGCCAATGCCGCTGCCAACCTGCGGGGGAAAGTAGTGGATGTCACGGATTCTCTCGGGTGTTGACGGGAGTAATGGTTGGCTAAGGGCCAGGCCTGTCGGGAGAGTTGCCCTGCAGGCTTGCTCAAGAGGCTGGGTCAAAAAATTGAGCAACGGCCCGACAGAGTTCGGGGACGACGTCAGCAGGCCAAAAACCTTCGCCGCGCCGGCCCTGGTGCAACTGCAGGTAGAGGCCCCAGGCGGTGGCGCTGCCGCTGGCTATCAAAGTCAAGACAGGGAAAGTCTGCTCCAGTGTAATGCTTTCCTCCGCCATCAGTTGGGAGGCGATGGCCGCCAGATCCTGCTGCAGGCGCTGCACCCCTTCCGCAAACGCTTGCCACTCCTCTTGGGTGAGCTCCAGCGCCCAAGTCTCTCCCCCCACCAGGGCCACAAAGGGGGAGCGGGAGGGATCCCAGCCCAGCCGCCAGCCGGATCCCTTGCGCAAAGCAGAGCGGGCCACGTCAGGGCTCCGTCCGATGGGGAACTCCTTGTCGGGAACAGCATCCATAGGGCTTTGCACCGCTGCCGGTAGGCCAGAAAAGATGCGGGTACAATCGACAGGGTGTGTTTTAGGATAAAGCGGCCATGGCCAGTTGTCAGTCTCCTACTGCCCAACCTCGCCGGTTTTTAAGGACTCCGCTCCGCTGGCGCAAACAAAGCACCTTCATTTCCGGCTTGGGCCTGTTGCTGACAGCCTTGGTGCTCCGTGCCGCTGACGCGACCGGGGTGCGCAAAGAGGCCGAGAACCCTGTTTCGCCGGCGCGATTGTCCGCGGCGGCCACCCCCGAAAACCCGATCCTACACGTGGGCATTGTGCAACGCTTTGGCCTTTCTGAGCAAGATCAGGTGGAATTGGCAGCGCCGCTGGGGTCTTTCCTCACCCTGGAATTTGCTCAAGCAGACGGCAGCACCCAGACGCAGCGCCTCCCACAAGTTACTGTTGGGATCGTCAACCGCGCCCTGGCCAGCCCGGAAACCGTGTACCGCCTCATCCTCAGCAGCCACAAAAGCTTCGAGAGCGCCGAGGCCAGCGCCAACTACTGGGAATCTCTGGGCATCCACACCGAGATCGCCCAACCGCAGGAATGGCAGGTGTGGGCCAACCGCGCCTACACCCCCCAACAACTGATCCAGATTCAGCAATATGCCCAGAAAGAAGGGATCCCTCAGGTGCGGCTGGAGGTGCAGGAGCGACGCGAACGGGCAGAGCTGAGCTGGGTGCATGAGCATTTTCGCTACCACCGCACCCGCCTCCGGGTGACCTCCGATGCCGGCTATTTGCGGGTGAACGACCGCTACTATGCCGGATCCATTACCCTTCAGCCCAATGCCTACGGCAGCTATACGGTGGTCAACGCTGTGCCCTTGGAAACCTATTTGCGGGGGGTGGTGCCCCATGAGGTGGGGCCAGGGGCTCCCTTTGCCGCCATGGCTGCCCAGGCGATTTTGGCGCGCACCTACGCCCTCAAGAACCTACACCGCTTTCGGATCGACGATTACCAGCTCTGTGCCAACACCCACTGCCAGGTTTACAAGGGGCTGAGCGGCACCCACCCACGGGCCGACGAAGCCATTCGCCAGACCAGCGGCCTGGTGCTCACCTACAACGGCGAGCTGGTGGATGCCGTTTATTCTTCCACCAACGGCGGCGTATCGGCGGCGTTTGAAGAGGTTTGGGACGGGGAGCCGCGCCCCTATCTGCGTCCGCAGGTGGATATCGCCCACCCGCCCGATAAGCCCTTCGATTTGCGGCAGGAGAACGACTTGCAAGCCTTCCTGGCCCGGCGGGAGGGTTTTAATGAATCGGGGGTGTCGCGCCTCTTCCGCTGGGAGTTCTCCCAATCGCTGGAGGAGCTGAATGCCCAGTTGCGAGCCGGCCAAGACTATCTGGGGATCCCAATGCCCATTTGGAGCAGCATTGCGGGGATGGAGATTCTGGAGCGCTCTGTCAGTGGCCGGGTGCAGGCGCTGCAGTTGGACTTGCAGACGGCGGAAGGGCTCCACTCGATTCTTTTGCGCAAGGATCAGGTGCGCTTGGCTTTTCCCCGCCTCTACAGCACCCTATTTCGGATAGAGCCTCTAAAACAAGGGGAGCGACTGGTAGGCTATCGCTTTATCGGCGGCGGCTTTGGCCATGGGGTGGGCCTGAGCCAGTACGGCTCCTATACCTTGGCGCGGCGGGGGTTGAACGCGGCGCAAATCCTCGCTTTTTATTACCCCGGCACCACCTTGGCCCCGCTGGGATCCCTATCCCTGCAGTTACCTGCCGCCGCAGGGGCCTACTCTGTCCGCTAGAAACAAAGGCTGGGGAAGGCCATGGCTGAAGAAGAGCTACGAGCGCAGAGCCAAGAAACCCCTGCTGGCCCTCAGGGAAAAGCGCCCGCTGAACCGCAGCCCTCTCGCGTCGCCGATGCGCTTCCAGTTGCCCCGCCGGGCTTTAAGTCGGGGTTTGTGGCGCTGATCGGGCGGCCCAATGTGGGCAAGTCCACCCTGCTGAATGCTTTGGTGGGCCAGAAGATCGCCATCACTTCTCCCGTGGCCCAGACCACCCGCAACCGGCTGCAAGGGATCCTCACCTTGCCGCAAGCCCAGATCATCTGGGTGGATACCCCCGGCATCCACAAGCCCCATCATCGCCTGGGGGAGATCTTGGTGCACAACGCCCAGGCTGCCATTGCCGCAGTGGACGTGATCCTCTTCGTGGTGGATGGCTCGGTGCCGGCGGGACGTGGGGACACTTTCATCGCCGAGCGGATCCCTGCTGCTACCCCCTGCATCCTCGTCTGCAACAAAGTGGATCTACTGCCCAAAGAGTCTGCCGCGCGCCAGGCCCACCAAGAGAGCTACCAAGCCCTGCGCCCCGGTGCCCCTGTCATCTGGGTGTCGGCGCTGGATCCCGGCAGTTTGGCGCCCCTCATCCAGGCCACCATCGATCTGCTGCCCACCGGCCCCTACTACTACCCGCCGGATTTGGTGACGGATCAGCCGGAGCGGTTCATTATGGCAGAGCTGATCCGCGAACAGGTGCTGCTGCATACCCGCGAGGAAGTGCCCCATTCGGTGGCCGTGACCATCGACCAGGTGGAAGAAACCCCCACCGTCACCCGCGTCTTGGCCACCCTCTACGTGGAGCGGGACTCGCAAAAAGGGATCCTCATCGGCAAAGGCGGGGAAAGGCTCAAGCAGATCGGCCAGGCCGCCCGTCTACAGATTCAAAAGCTGATCCTGGGCAAGGTCTACCTGGAGCTGTTCGTCAAGGTGCGGCCCCACTGGCGGCGCTCCGAGCACCTCCTGCGCGACTTGGGCTATAGGGCTATGCCCCCCTAGCGCCGAAATGTAGACTCTCCTCTGGGAGCAGCGCCGGCGGCAGGGAGCGTCTCGATGGGGCTGGTTTATAGACCACGATGCTGGATTCTGGCCGGAATTCTTGCGTCAGCCTGGATAGCAAAGCCCCTGCAGCTCAACGGAGTCTCTATACGGAGTTTTTATACGGAGTTTTTATATTGAGCGTTATATTGGGCGTTTTGGGGTGAGGTTAACGACAATGTTGCGACTGTACGGGATCCCAACTTCTGGGAACTGCTACAAAGTAGAGCTGCTGCTCAAGCAGTTGCAGATCCCCTACGAGACGGTTGAAGTCAATTCTAGGGTCGGAGAAAATCGCCGCCCCGAGTACCTGGCCAAGAACCCTCTGGGCCAGATCCCGGCTTTGGAGCTGGAAGACGGGACCGTCCTGGCCGAGTCTGCCGCGATCTTGGTTTACCTGGCAGAAGACACCCCCCTCTACGGCCAAAACAAGTTGGAACGGGCCGAGATCTTGAAGTGGCTATTTTTTGAACAAACCCGCATTGCCCGCTACATTGCCACCACTCGCTTCTGGGTGCGGGCCGGCCAAGCCGAGGCCCACGCCGACTTGATCGCCCAGAACTTGAAATTCGGCACAGATGCCCTGGAGATCATGGAAGGCCATCTGCAGGGGAAGGCGTTTTTCGTGGGCAACCGCTACACCATTGCCGACCTTGCCCTCTTCACCTACACCCACGTGGCGGAGCAAGGTGGGTTCGACCTCAAACCCTTCCCCAACATCCGCGCCTGGTGTGAGCGGGTGAAAACCACCGACCGCTTCTTCCCCCTCCCTGGTGCCTAGAACTTGCTGGCGGCGGCTCCTTCCCTCCCCCTGCAGCCGACCGAGTTGGATTTTGCTTCCAAGCCTATCGGAGGATTCCTCACCCCCAGCCTCTCTGCCCAAGGGAGGGGAAAACTGGAAATCGCTGCAACGAAGGGCTCCAGCGGCATTTGGGATCGCCTAGGCTGCCCCGCTGGCCACCCCATTGGAAGCTGCCGGAAGCTTGGCGAGCCTTAGCGCCCCTTTAGCTCTCGCTGGATCTCTCGCTGGGTTTGCCGCTCTTTAATGGCCTGCCGCTTGTCGTGGAGCTTTTTGCCGCGGGCCACGCCCAGATGGGCTTTGATCCAGCCGCGGTTGAGCACCAGCCTCAGGGGAACCACGGTCAGGCCCTTTTGCTCCACCAGGCCCCGCAGCCGGTCGATCTCGCGGCGGTGCAACAGCAGCTTGCGGCGGCGGGTGGGATCGTGGTTGAACACCTTGCTGGCGGTGCCATGGGGGGAGATGTGCAGGTTGTGCAGCCAGGCCTCGCCATCGCGAAAGAGGGCAAAAGCGTCTTGTAAGTTGGCTTTGCCCGCCCGTATCGATTTCACCTCTGTGCCGGTCAGTTGCAGCCCGGCTTCGTAGGTCTCCAAGATTTCGTACTCGAAGCGGGCGCGACGATTCTCCACCAGGGTTTTGACGTTGGGATCCACAGCCATAGGCTTTCAGAATAGAGCTCCGTCCTCCAGAGGGCCTAACGAGAGGCCAGGGATCCCTCTAATTTTTGCACTGCCCGTCCCACGAGGCGCTCGGCTTTGCCGCGCCAACGAAAGCGAATGGGGGTGCCTGTGAAGTCGAGGTTTTGCCGGAAGTGCTTTTCCAAGTAGCGGCGGTAGTTGTCTTTGAAGAGATCGGGATCGTTGACAAACAGGAGAAAGGTGGGAGGTTGCTCCGCCACTTGGGTGCCGTAGTAGATTTTGCCCTGCTTGCCTTGGCGGTTGGCGGGGGGCGATTGCCAGGCGAGGGCATCCTGGAGCACCTCGTTGACCACGGCGGTGGCGATGCGCTTGCGATGGGCGGCCACCACCGTATTCACCTGGGCAAAGATCTTGTGGGTGCGCTGCCCGGTGAGGGCGCTGATGAACAGCAGCGGCGCCCAGTCGATAAAGTAAAGCTTGTCGCGAATCTCGCGGGTGAACTCGTTGAGGGTGTAGGTATCTTTGTTTTCGACGGCATCCCACTTGTTGACGACGACGATACAGGCGCGGCCTTCTTCTTCGATGCGGCCGGCCAACCGCTGATCCTGCTCGGTCACTCCCTCGAGGGCGTCAATGACCAGCAGCACCACGTCCGAGCGCTGGATGGCTTTGAAGGCGCGGTTGATGCTGAAAAACTCCACTCCATATTCCACCCGGTTTTTTTTGCGGATCCCGGCGGTGTCGATGAGACGGTAGGGCTGCCCTTCCCAGGTAACGACGGTATCGATGGCATCGCGGGTGGTGCCGGCAATGGGGCTGACGATGGCCCGCTGGGATCCCACCAGGCGGTTGAGCAGGCTGGACTTGCCCACGTTGGGCCGGCCGACAATGGCCACGGCGATGGGATCCGCTGCTGCTGCAGCTTCGTCTACCTCAGGCAAATGGGGCAGCACCGCCTCCAACAGCTCGGCCACCCCGTTGCCGTGGATGGCGGAACAGGGGATCGGCTCCCCCAGCCCCAACTCCCAAAAAGCCGCCGCCTGGGCCAGGCCCAGTTGCCCCGACTCGCACTTGTTGACGGCCACCACCACCGGCAGGGGTTGTTTGCGCAGCCAATCGGCCACTTCCCGATCGGCGGGGGTCAGTCCCTCACGGCCATCTACCACAAAGATCACAGCGTGCGCCTCCGCCATCGCCGCCATGGCCTGCTGGCGGATGTGGGGCAAGAACTCGCTGTCGTCGCCAAAGACCAGGCCGCCGGTATCCACCACCTGCAGGCGACGCCCGTTCCACTCCACCTCTTGGTAGAGGCGATCCCGCGTGATGCCCGGCTCATCGTGGACAATGGCGGAACGCACCCCCGCCAGGCGGTTGACGAGGGTGGACTTGCCCACGTTGGGGCGACCCACAACGGCCACAAGGGGTAAAGCCACTGCTCTGCCTTGCCACAAAACCGAACTTAGATTTCTATCCTAGCCTTTGGGATCCGAGATACCCAAGCTCGGCCCTGCTTCGCATTGCTTCAGGTGCGGGTCTGGCGGTAAGCTGTGCAGTTAACCCCAAGTGAGCCAGGTGTCGGCTTGCCTTTCTATTTGTATGAACCGCGCTCTCGTCCCCGCCCAACGCTTGAACAAGCTGCCTGCCTACGTCTTCGCCCGCTTGGATGAGCTGAAGGCCCGCGCCCGCCAGCAGGGGCTAGATTTGATCGATCTGGGCATGGGCAACCCCGATGGGCCCACCCCCCAGCCGGTGGTGGAGGCAGCCCAGGCGGCCATCGCCGATCCCGTCCACCACGGCTACCCTCCCTTCGAGGGCACGGCCAGCTTCCGCCAGGCGATCACCGATTGGTACCGGTGCCGCTACGGGGTGGAGCTGGATCCCAATGGGGAGGTGCTGCCTCTTTTGGGATCCAAAGAGGGCCTGACCCACCTGGCCTTGGCCTACGTGGATCCGGGGGATCTGGTGCTGGTGCCCAGCCCCGCCTACCCGGCCCATTTTCGCGGGCCCATGATTGCCGGCGGGCAGATCTACCCGCTGCTGCTACGCCCCGAGAAGGAGTGGCTAATTGACCTGCAGGAGATCCCGCCGGAGGTGGCCAAGCAGGCGCGGGTGCTCTACTTCAACTACCCCAACAACCCAACGGCGGCGGTGGCGCCCCGCTCTTTTTTTGAAGAAGTGGTGGCCTTTGCCCACCGCTATGAGCTGATTCTGGTGCACGACCTGTGCTACGCGGAGCTGGCCTTTGACGGCTATCGGCCCACCAGCCTGCTGCAGATCCCCGGCGCCAAGGACTTGGCTGTGGAGTTCCACACCCTCTCCAAAACCTACAACATGGCCGGCTGGCGGGTGGGCTTTGTGGTGGGCAACCGCCAGATCATCCAGAGCCTGCGCACCCTGAAAACCAACCTCGACTACGGCATTTTTGGCGCACTGCAAAAGGCGGCCGAGACGGCTTTGGCCCTGCCAGAGAGCTACCTACAGCAGGTGCAGGAGCGCTACCGCCGCCGGCGCGACTATCTCATTAGCCGCCTGGCGGAGCTGGGCTGGCAGATTGAGCCGCCGCGGGCGACGATGTACCTCTGGATCCCGACCCCCCGCACTGCCGATGGCACTCCTGAGGGATCGACGGAGTTTGCCCTGCGGGTGCTGGAATCTACGGGCGTGGTCGTAACCCCTGGCAACGCCTTTGGGGAAGGGGGGGAAGGCTATGTGCGAATTAGCCTGATTGCCGATTGCGAGCGCTTGGGCCAGGCCATCGACCGCTGGGCGGAAGCCGGGATCCGCTATTGCTGACCCCCGACCCCTCTCCCCAAGGGAGTTGCCCAAGCGCTCCGCGCCGCTAACGCGACCACCCCCAGCCTCTCTCCCCAAGGGAGTTGCCCAAGCGCTCCGCGCCGCTAACGCGACCACCCCCAACCCCTCTCCCTTAGGGAGTTGCCCAAGCGCTCCGCGCCGCTAACGCGACCACCCCCAACCCCTCTCCCTTAGGGAGTTGCCCTCACCCCCAACCCCTCTCCCTTAGGGAGAGGGGAGTTGGTACTGCTCTACGATGCGCCGGGCAAAGGGAGGGACATGCTGCTCCAGCTTATGGGGGTAGTGGCGGCGCAGGTAGAGATAGTTGCGGACAAAGTGGGAATCAATGGAAAAGCGGGCATATTCCAGGCCACGGGGCCCAAAGCGCTGGATTGCTGCCCCCAGGATCCGAGCCAGCCACATGGGCAAGCTCAGGGCTTGCTCGTAGGCTTGGATCCCCTGCTGCACTGCCGCCCGCCGGGATCCCTGCGAGATCACCGGTTGGGTTTCCAGCTCTTCCCAAACCAGATCCAAGAGCTCCCGCCCGCGCCAGTTGCGCACCAGCAGCCACTGCCAGCCAAAGGGGGATCCCATGTAGCCCACCACCAGATCTGCCAGGCCGTTGACGTAGTCGAAACAGGTAAGGCAAGAGGGGGCAAATACGTCCTTGAGTTCTTTGGTCTTAAGGCCGAAAAAAGGCACCTTTTCCACCGAGCCGTCTTCGTGTTTGAAGTGGATGTGGAAGTCCTGCATGAACTCGTAGTGCACCACCGTTTGCGGGGAGCGGCTGGTGGTTTCCAAAAACTTCTGCAGGCCGGCGCGGCTGACATTGTCCACACAGGGCGTGCCCAGCACGTAAAGCCTCTCTAGGCCCAGCTTTTTCTCCACCGCCCGCAAAGCCTGGATCTGACAGCCCACCCCGATAACCAAGAGGCGCTTGAGACCACTTTGCTCCACCTGCTCCAGCACGGAGAGATTGGGGGAGAGGGTTGGCTTGTTGACCCGCGCCGCCAAAACCGCCTCCGGAGTACGCGCCAAGACAGTCCGTGGCTGAAAGCGATCCTGGGGATCCGCCTGCACGCACACCACCCCTTCTACTAGGCCGCTGCTGAGGGCCTTCATGCCGATGCTGCTGACGATGCCCGTCCACTGGGCACCCGGGATCGGATCCCGCCTGCGGGCCGTGTACATTGCCTCGTAGACGCCGAAGTAGTCGCTGTCGCTGACGGCAGCCGACTCGGAGCGCAGCGACTCTCGGGATCGCCCGTGGGTCTGCTCTTCCAGGTGGGTAAACTGCTGGTTTAAGAAGGCACAGGCTTCTTTGACGTAGGCGACATAGCGGGTATCGCAGAGGCCGCACTGGCTGCACAGCTCTTTGGCCGGGTAGTGGCCGGAGCGGATGGGCCGAGCCGGACGCGGTAAACGGGATCCCATGGGTTCTAGACCGTAGTGGACAGAGGCACCCTGACCGGTTACCTCACTTTCTTCAGTTTGCTGCCAAAACGACGGACAAGGGCAGAAAAGTTGAGGGATCCCCCATCCTACTGGCCACCTTCACCGCCGCCCAGTGAGGCCCACAGCTCGACCACCCCACTGGACAGCAGAAGTTCTCTCGGCGGCCCCTCAGCCCCTGCCCAAACCACTTTCGAGGGCCCAGCGGGCCAGCTCGGTGCGGTTGTGCAAGCCAGTTTTGCTCAGCATGTTGCTGACGTGGCTTTCGACGGTGCGCTGGCTCACCCCCATCACCTCGGCAATCTCGCGGTTGGACATCCCCCTGGCCACATGCTGGAGCACCTTGGTTTCCGTCGGGGTCAGCTCAATTTCCCGCTCCAGCTTGATGACCGGCTGAATGCCGACACTTTGCATTTGCAACAGGCGCTCCGTGTGCTTGAGAACCGACTCCACCTGGGCCACCAGCTCTTCCGCTTCAAAGGGCTTGACCAGGTAAACATCTGCCCCCGTATTGAGCCCGCGCACCCGATCCGCCGTTTGCCCGCGCGCCGACAAAAAAATCACCGGGATCCAGTCCGTCGCGCTGTTGGAGCGAATGGTCTGGACGAACGTGTAGCCATCCATCTCTGGCATCATCACATCGCAGATGATCAAATCCGGCGTGAAATGGCGCATCGCCTCTAACCCTTCTTGACCGTTGCTCGCCGCCACCACCTCATAGCCGCGAAACTCCAGGTAGTCCTTTACCAGCAGGATCAGGTTGGGATCGTCATCGACAAGCAACAGTCGCTTTGGGTTGTCCACGGCTGACCTTTTGAGCGCTAGAAGAGGGAAAAAGCAGGGATCTGCTTCCCTAACCTTTGTCTAGGGAAAACAAACCACGATGGGTGCTTTCCTATGGCACACCCCTAGCTTAACTAAGTAGCAGCCTGGGGTAACTGTATCCTACCCTCAGAGCTCAGAATACCATATGGAAGTGGAAACTGCATGCTTGAGAAATGCTGGCAACAGTATCTCTACGCAATTTGGGGATCTCAATTGGTAACTTGATCCCAGAAACTTGTCAGAACTTGCCCCTCCCTTGGAATCGCAGTGTGGAATACGTAACCACAATCTACCGGAAGGCCTGTATCCCATAGGTGTCTCATGTATACATAGTACCGTATACCCATATTCTCTTTAAGTATTGATGTGCAAAGATTGCCAGTTCTCGTGTCTGCATGTCTTCTGGCCGGGGTTTCCGCGTGGGCAGGCGGGCAGAGCTGGTGGAAAATGGAGGAGAGCCTGCGCTTCAACGACAGCCGACATGGGGAGAGAGGGTGGAAAAGGGCACGCTGGTGGAGTTTCGCCACAATAACGACCGTGTGTTGGCCGTGGTTCAGGGCACCGAGGGCAAAAAGAACCTACTGCTGGGCGTGGCTTCGGGGCAGGTGCACAGCG
This sequence comes from Synechococcus sp. H55.7, assembly GCF_047462395.1. NCBI lineage: Bacteria > Bacillati > Cyanobacteriota > Cyanophyceae > Synechococcales > Synechococcaceae > Synechococcus > Synechococcus sp. H55.7. The sequence goes on along the minus strand of NZ_JANSJD010000016.1, from coordinate 6,897 downwards.
TTCACCCTCGCCAAATTACCTTTGCCTTGAATGGGGGATCCAGTTTCACGGCTTCCGACATTCCCGGCTTTTGGCAGGCGGTGCAGGCGAAGTTGGATCCCGAAAGCTTAGCTTTGGCCTGGGAATTGGTTCAGGAGGAGCGCCGGCTCCTGAGCCTGTCGGAGATGGCCCAGTTGTTGTTTTCCGACGATTCCCCGGTCTCTACTTATGCTGCTTACCGCCTTTTGAGTGAGGATTTCATCTACTTTAAGGCAAAGGGGGAAGGCTACGAGCCGCGTACCCCGGCGCAGGTGAAGGAAATCCGCCATCAAATTGCCGTTACCCAGCAGCGGCAGCAGGAACAGGCCGAGTTTGAGGCCCGCCTAAGGGCAGCGGTGGCCCAGCCTGGGCAAAAGTACACTTGGACCCCAGCGGAGCGAGCCCGTCTGGAGCTGCTGGAGCGCCTAGCTCTGCAGGGAGCGGCGGCCAGCATTCGCAGCCACGAGGATCTCTCCCACAACCTCACCCCCTCGGATCGGGAACGGGCCTCGCAACTGCTGCAACTGATGGGATTTCCCGACACTCCCCAAGGAGCCTTTGACGCCCTGGTGGCCCTGGGCCTGTGGAGCCGCCACGAGAACCTGGCTCTGCGCCTCACCGGGATCCCCACCCAATTTCCCAAGGAGGTGGAGCGCTACACCCAAACTTTGCTGGGCGGCCCTCCTCCCTTCCTGGATCCCCATCTGCGCCGCGATCTCACCCATCTCCACACCTACACCATCGACGACGCCAGCACCCGCGATATCGACGATGCCCTCAGCGTCGAGTTTTGGTCGGATGAGGAGATCAAGCTCTGGATCCACATTGCCGATCCCAGTTGCTGGGTACAGTGGGGGGATCCTTTGGATCTGGAGGCCCGCCGGCGGGGCACCAGCGTCTATTTGCCCGAGCGGGTGATCCCGATGTTTCCACCGGAGCTGTCCACCGGCCTGATGAGCTTGGTGCAGGGGGAGGTGCGGCCTGCCCTCAGCTTCGGCATCCGGCTGGGATGCGACGGTGTCGTGCGCAACTACGAGATCTGCCTTAGCCAAATCAAGGTCAACTACCGCCTCACCTATGACGATGCCGACGAGATGCTGGAGTTGGGGGCAGAGGCACAACTGACGGCCATTGCCCGGGCCGCTCGCTGGCGCTACGCCTGGCGCCTGGCTCAAGGGGCCATCCAGATCGGCCTGCCGGAGCAAGATATCAAGGTCATGGACGAGATCCCCCACCTGCGTGTTATTGAGGATACGCCGGCGCGGCAGATGGTGGCGGAGATGATGGTGCTGGCCGGTGAGGTGGCTGCTCGCTTTGCTTGCCAAAACGGGATCCCGGTGCCCTATCGCCTGCAGCCGGCCCCTGAGCTCCCCCCGCCGGAGGTTTTGGATCTGTATCCCCAGGGGCCGGTGAGATCTTTTGCCATCATGCGCTGTCTATCGCGGGCAGAGGTGGCCACCCAACCGGGGCGACATACGGGGCTGGGTCTCGATGCCTACTGTCAAGTAACTTCCCCCATTCGCCGCTACCTGGATCTGGTGGCCCACTACCAGATCAAGGCTTTCTTGCGCGGGGATCCCTTGCCCTTGACCGAAGCCGAGGTGCAGCAGTTGTTGCTGGCCATTGAGCCGGGCACTGCAGAAGCGGTTCAAGTGGAGCGCAAGTCCAAGCGCTACTGGAGCATTGAGTACCTGCGCCAGCGACCGGGGCAGATTTGGCGGGCCTTGGTCTTGGGCTATCTGCGCGAGCAAGAAAACCTGGTGCTGGCCCTGCTGGATGAGATCGCTTTTCGGGTGCCGGTACGCCTAGAACGCCAGGTTCCTCTAGCAGCTTGGATTGAACTGGAAGTCGTGCAGGCGGATCCCCGCGCGGATGTGATCGAGCTGCGCGAGGTGGGACGGGATGCCCCTTAACCTGACGCTTACCCAATCTCCCCAGGTAATTGATACAACGGAGGGGGAAGGTCTCATAATGTCTGGACTGCGAATTTCTCTGGGGGGATCCCATGACCGCACAAAGCTCTGGCCCGCCTCCGATTGTTTACATTCTTTTGCTGGCGATACTGGGGGGAGGCGGCTGGTATGCCTATCGCTCCGGCCTGCTTGACTCTTTCCTGAATCGAGGGAACGTGCCTTCTGTCCCCAGCCAGATTCCGGCTGCCCAGCCACAGGCACCGACGGCACCCAACCTTCCCCAGGCGCAAGCCCCCAATCTGCCTGCCGGCCCGGTTAAGCTGGACACTTCCCTGCCCAACCCGGCGGTGCTGCAGATGGATGGCAGCGTCACAATGGTTCGCCTTGTCTTGGCCTTGAAGTCAGGCTACAGCCAGCGCAACCCCGGCATTCCCCTCACCTACGGGATCCCGGATGGCAAACCCAACGGCTCCAATGCCGGCCTCAAGGCCCTGATGGAAGGGCGCATCCAGATGGCCGCCAGCTCCCGCCCCCTCAATGCCAGCGAAGTGCAGGCCGGTTTGCAGGCGATCCCGGTGGCCAAAGATGCCCTGGCGGTGGCGGTGGGGGTGAACAACCCCTACAAAGGCGGCCTGACGCTGCAGCAATTGGCCGATATCTTCCAGGGTCGGATCACCAACTGGAGTCAGGTGGGCGGCCCGGATCGCCCAATTCGCGTTCTCAACCGCGCCCCCCAGAGCGGCACCTACACTGTCTTCCAAGAGCTGGTGTTGCTGGGGCTGCCCTTTGCCCCCGACAACCCGCCCTACTTCACCACCGCCACCGAAGATGTCACCACCCCTCTCCTGCGGGCTTTGGGAGAAGACGGCATCACCTACAGCACCGTGGATCAGGTGCAGAACCAGCAAACGGTGAGGATGGTGCCCATCGACGGCCAGATGCCCACCCGCGAGGCTATCCAAAGTGGCCGCTATCCTCTGGCCCGCAACGTGTTTTTGGTAGCACCTCAGAGAACCAGCCCTGCGGTGGCCGATTTCATCAACTATGCCCTCTCGGATCAAGGCCAACAAATCATTGGCCGCACCGAGTTCATCCCCCTTCGATAGCAACCCACAGCGGCAGCGGCGCGGAGCCGGTTGCGATGGCAGGAGTCACTATTGGCAAAGCCTGCACTCTAGGCGCCAGCAGGAGTGCGGGAGTATGTCACAGTTCAATTCTCTCGGCGCATGGCGCTCTCGTGCCACTTGCCCAATACCCTCTCCGATAAGGCGCCTAGGGAAATGAAGATCAGGATCCCCAAGCCGGTAACCAAGATCAAGGCTGCAAACATGCGCGGCACCTGCAGGTTGAAGCTGGAGATCAAGATCTGGTAGGCGATCCCAGCTCGCTGCCCACCGGTACCAGCCACGAACTCCGCCACCACCGCCCCAATCAAAGAAAGGCCGCCGCTGATGCGCAGGCCCCCCATGAAATAGGGCATGGCGCTGGGCAGCCGCAGGTAGATCAAGGTTTGCCAACGATTGGCCTTGTACAGTTGAAACAGGTTGAGCAGGTTGTGATCGGCGCTGTTCAACCCCAGAGTGGTGTTGGAAAGAATCGGGAAAAAAGCCACAATCCACGCGCAGACCACCATCGCGGCAAAGGTGTTGTTGCGCAGCCAAATGATGATCAGCGGCGCGATGGAGACAATGGGCGTTGTTTGCAAAAGCACCGCATAGGGGAAAAAGCTGCGCTCGATCCACTTGCTCTGGGTGAACACAATCGCCAGCACAAGCCCGGATACGGTGGCGGCCAAAAAGGCCACCACCGTGATCTGCAGAGTAATCAACAGAGAAGGAAAAAGCGTTCCCCAGTCGCGGATAAGGGTTTGCGCCACCAAAATCGGCCCCGGCAAGAGATAGTGGGGCATTCCTGTCACCCGCACCGCCACTTCCCAGCCCACCAAAAAGAGGATCCCGACAATAACGGGGGCCATCACCTCCAGATTGAACCAGCGGCCCAGATCCAACCCCTTTGCCGGCGCAGCACTCGGCCCAGCAGCGGCAGCCGTGGGTTGGAACCTGAGTTGTTCTCTAACCGCTCCGGTCAGCCTGGGCGGAGCCCAATCCGGCCAAGGCAGAGACAAGCGCTCCGCCGCGCCAAGGGATCCCAGCCGGCGATACAGCCAATTGAAAAGGGAGAGGAAAGCATCGAACATATCCTGAGGTTGATGAGGAAGGGGGCTCTACACAACAGGGAACACCGTCAAGGAAGGGATCCCGTCAGCGCGAACGTCCGGCCGAGAGGGGACGCAGATAAGGCTCCTGAGCCGCGCCATACATGGCTTCCTGGAGACGAGCCGACACTTCACGGCAGTAGTCGTTGTAAAGGGTTGAGGTGCGAAACTCTTCCGAGCGGGGATAGGGGGCATCGATGGGAATATCGGCTACCACCCGGCCCGGACGAGCCGCCATCACCACCACGCGGTTGGAAAGATAGACAGCCTCATAGATGTTGTGAGTAACAAAGATGACCGTCCAGTGCTTTTCTTGCCACAACTCCAGCAGCTCGCTGTTTAGCTTGCTGCGGGTGATCTCGTCCAAAGCACCAAAAGGCTCGTCCATCAGCAACACCTGCGGCTTGGTTACCAAGGCGCGAGCAATGGAAACCCGCATGCGCATACCGCCGGACAGCTCGCGGGGAAAATGGCGCTCAAACCCCCGTAGGCCCACCAGTTCTAGAGCTTCCAGAACATCTCGATCGGCTTTTGGCTTGGGCTCACCGGCCAACTTCAGGGGCAGGCGCACGTTGTCCATCACCGTTGCCCAGGGCATGAGGGCCGGCTCCTGAAACACAAAGGCCAATTTGGGCTCTCCTTGGGAGGTGTTTTGCCCCCATTCGATAGAGCCGGTGGTTAGGTCACCCAGCCCTGCGATCAGCCGCAGCACCGTGCTTTTCCCACAGCCAGATGGCCCCACCAAGCTGACAAACTGCTCCTCTTGGATGGTCATGTTCATGTCTTGCAAAGCCACCGTGCCATTGGCATAGGCCTTGCTGACATGGCTAAGGGTAATGACAGGGGCAGGCATGGCTTGCAGTTCCTAGGGGAGGGGACAAGAGGGTACCTTGCAAATCCAGCAAAGAGGAGAGAAGGTTACACAGGCACACCCCATACTTTAAAAATAACCCTCTCTGCCGCCTCTGCTTGGTTAGTAGAACTACAACTTTTGCCCTCAGGACGGGTTTTCAGAAGGTTTCTCAGGCAAAACTTGCCCTGAACCCAAACCCGAGCCGCAAGCCGCTATGATATTGCCGACCCCCACCTGGCCGAGGAACGCATGGGATCCCAATTTAAACCGGTTGAAGGTGCCGTCACTGCCCCACAAGGGTTTCGAGCTGCTGGAGTGGCCGCCGGCCTCAAGCCCTCAGGAGCTGCGGATCTGGCCTTGATCGTTGCTGACTGCGAGGCGGTGGGGGCGGGTGTTTTTACCACCAACCAGGTCAAGGCCGCTTGTGTTACCTACAACCAAGGGATCCTCGCCCAAGGGCAGCCGGTGCAGGCTATTCTCTGCAATGCCGGCCAAGCCAACGCCTGTACCGGAGAAGAAGGGGAACGCAACAACGCCCAACTGGCCCTCTGGGTGGGAGAACGGTTGGGGATCCCGGCCCAACAGGTGCTCACGGCCTCGACGGGGGTGATCGGGCGGCAATTGGAAATGGCCAAAATTGAGGCAGCCCTGCCCCGCCTGATCGACAGCCTCTCGCCAGCAGGAGGGGAGAGTGCTGCCCGTGCCATCCTCACCACCGACCTGGTGACCAAAAGCGTTGCCCTAGAGGCCGAGATCGACGGGTACACCGTCCGGCTGGGGGGCATTGCCAAGGGATCTGGCATGATCCATCCCAACTTGGCCACGATGCTGGCTTTCTTGACCTGCGACGCGGCTGTAGATCCCCATCTGTGGCAGCAGATCCTCCAGCAAGCTGCCGACCTCAGCTTTAACCAAATCACCGTGGATGGGGATACCAGCACCAACGATATGCTCCTGGCCCTGGCCAATGGCCGGAGCGGGATCCCGGCTATTCAAGCCGGCACAGCAGCCGCCCAAACTTTGGCGGAGATGGTCAACCAAGTTTGCATCCATCTGGCCAAGGCCATTGCCCGCGACGGGGAGGGGGCGACCAAGCTGCTGGAAATCCGCGTCCAAGGCGCCCCCGACGACAGGTCGGCTCGGCAGATGGCCCGTGTGATCGCCAGCTCTCCCTTGGTAAAGGCGGCAGCCTTTGGCAACGACCCCAACTGGGGACGGGTGGCCGCCGCCGCCGGTCGGGCCGGGATCCCTTTTGACAGCCGCTGCTTGGAGATTCGCTTGGGAGATTTTCTGCTTATGCAGGCGGGCATGCCCCTGAATTTTGATCGCCAGGCGGCTTCTGAGTACTTGAAGGGGGATCCGGTAACCTTCACGGTGGATCTCCACCAGGGATCCGGCCAGGGCATGGCCTGGGGCTGCGATCTCAGCTACGATTACGTGCGCATCAACGCCGAATACACCACCTAAAGGAGGGATCCCATTATGACCACCGAATCGAACGCGAGTGTGGCCCCAACCAGTCCTCCGATAAAAGACTTAGAGCCGATACATTTACGCTGAACATTGCTGTTCGCAACAGCGGGACGGAGTCCCCATATTGCTACCCAGCAATGAAGCGATGGCATCCCGCTCATTGCTGAGCAGAAAGGCGGCATGCCGCGACGCCCTGAGGAAGATCTCCAGGGCTCCATGCTGGCGCTTGGCATTATAGCTGGCCGCCTCTCTCGGCGCGACATACCTAGCTGTGCTAAACCTCGGCTACGCTGAGCATAGTGTGGGCTATTTTTCAGAGTAGTTCAGTCTATCGCCGACTAGGTAAAACTCCATAGACCAGCAAGGTGATTTGTGCGGTCAGCATGATTGGGAAAGCCTTGTCCTCTCTCGGTTTAGCTTAATCG
>NZ_JANSJD010000015.1:0-77007 GCF_047462395.1 Synechococcus sp. H55.7 | reverse complement strand
CCATGAACAACAGTTGTCCCCTCGCTCTGTAGCTCCCCTCTCCCAAAGGGAGAGGGGCTGGGGGTGAGGGCTGGGAGAGGGGCCGGGGGTGGTCGCGTGAGCGGCGCGGAGCGCTTGGGCTCAGAGCCGTCCGCGATCCAGGCTGCGATACTGAATCGCCTCGGCGAGGTGGGTGGGGGCAATGGCCTCGGCGCCCTCCAGGTCGGCGATGGTGCGGGCCACCTTGAGAATGCGGTCGCTCCCCCGCGCAGAGAGGCCCAACTTTTGGATGGCGCTCTCCAAGAGTTTGCGACAGGGATCCGAGAGGGTACACCACTGCCGCAGATGGCGAGATTGCATCTGGGCGTTGCAGTGGATCCCGGGTTCGTCCTGGAAGCGCTGCCGTTGGCGTTGCCGCGCCCGTTCCACCCGCTGCCGCACCGCTTGGGAGGATTCGCCACCCTGCGCGCGGACAATTTCTTCCGGCTTGAGGCGGTTGACCCGCACCTGCAGGTCGATACGATCCAACAGCGGCCCGGAGAGCTTGGACCAGTAGCGCTCCCGCTGCTGCGGCGTACAGGTGCAGGGCTGGACGGGATCCCCGTAGAAGCCGCAGGGGCAGGGGTTGGTGGAGGCCACCAGGGTGGTTTGGGCGGGAAACTCTAAAGAAACGCGGGCGCGGGAGATGGTGACTTTGCCATCTTCCAAAGGCTGGCGCAGCACCTCCAGCACCTCGCGGCGAAACTCGGTCAGCTCGTCCAAGTACAGAATGCCGCGGTGGGCCAGCGAGATCTCACCGGGTTTGGGGTAGGGGCCACCACCCACCAGCGCCACGGAAGAAGCCGAATGGTGGGGAGCCCGAAAGGGCCGCTGGGCGATCAGGGCGGTCTGTCCGCCCAGGTGGAGATTTTGCCGCAACAGGCCGGCTGCCGAGTAGATGCGGGTAATTTCTAACATTTCTTCCCACTGCAGCCGGGGCAGGATGCCGGGCAGACGCCGCGCCAGCATGGTTTTGCCCGCTCCCGGACTGCCCACCAGCAACAGGTTGTGCCCGCCGGCCGCCGCGATCTCCAAGGCCCGTCGGGCGTGTTCTTGTCCCTTCACGTCGGCCAAATCCAGCAGGGGTTCCGCCTCAGTTGGCAGCATCTGCTCCGGCTGGATCCGCACCGGCTGGACCCCTTCCGGGTTTTGCAGCCAGCTCACCACCGCCGCCAAAGAGGGCAGCCCATACACCTGGATCCCTTGCACCAACGCTCCTTCCGGGCCGTTTTCCCGGGGCACCACCAGGCGGCGGATCCCCATCTCGGCGGCGCTGGCGGCAATGGGCAAAACTCCTGCCACGGGACGCAGGGTGCCATCCAGGGCCAATTCCCCCAGCATCAGGGTGTTGGCCAGCGCTTCTCCCTCAACCACTCCTGCGGCTGCCAGAATGCCGATGGCGATGGGCAGATCGAAGCTGGGGCCTTCTTTGCGCAGATCGGCGGGGGCCAAGTTAACAATGATCCGCCGCTGCGGCAGGGCAAAGCCGGAGTTCTTGATGGCCGCCCGCACCCGCTCTTTGGCCTCTTGAACGGCCGTGTCGGGCAGCCCCACCAGGGTGATCTGGGGCAGCCCACCGCCAACGTCCACCTCCACCGTAACCCGCACGGCCTTGAGTCCCAGCAGAGCAGCGGAGGTCACTTGGGCAAACAAGAAGATCGCCTCCACGAGCATCTCAACTCATCCTGGCAGAAGTTTTGGCGGCACGCCCCCCGCCCGCCCAATCCAGCGCTTTCCCCCAGCTGCATTCCCGAAAGGAGAACGTCACAATCAACGTTGAGAACGCCCATCGAGCCGCTCCCCCATCTCGTCCTCGTCATCGAGCTGCGTGAGATTGCGTGTGGATTCCTCTCCTGCAATGGGATCCCTTCCTGATCCAGAACTGTTTTATATGCTGAGCTCCGATGGGCGATTGGGGGCGTTGGGGGGTGACTGGGAAGCCTGCCTGGGCTACACGCCTGCCGAGTTAGGGAAGCTACCGACCCCTCTGGTGGAAAGGCGCTTGGGCTGGTCAAGCAGTTCGCGTCAGCGGGACGGAGTCCTCTCTGTTGATCGGAAGCGCCCGCCCTGTGCTCCACAGCCCCCCTCGCCGAACAGCGACGGCGATAAGGTTGGATCCTCAACTCTCCTCTCTGCCCAGCAGCGCTATTTGGTCACCCCAGTTGAGAACCAACAGCGCCTTCTCTGGAAACCCCCAGCCGCCAGCAGATCTACTACCAGCAGATCTATTGGTAGAGCTATACAGCCTGTGGAGCCAGCCGCGTTTACGTGTTTGAGTCGGGTAAGCTGATGCAGGTGATGAACAATTTGCTCTCCAATGCCGCTAAATTTTCCCTGTTGGGAGAAACCGTCCGCATCTGGGCCGAGCTGGTTCCAGAAGGAATCCGGGCCTGTGTGCAGGATCGCGGGCCGGGGATCCCGGAGGCGTTTCGGACCTGCATTTTCCAAAAGTTCGCCCAAGCTGATGCTTCCGATACGCGGCAGAAGGGGGAGACGGGCTTGGGTCTGGGCATCAGCAAAGCGATTGTGGAGCGATCTGGCGGCAGCATGGACTTTGTGTCTACACCGGATCAGCCGGGTACTGCCTTACCATTCGCGCCTTGGTGGGAGCAAAAAGCAGGCGCGCCCTTCTGGGCCAACTGAGGGAGAACCCTTATCTCTAGGAGGCTGATCCCGGTGGTCTTTCCTGCTTCTGAACCTTCCTTGGGTCTTTCTTCGGGCTCCCCTGAGTTCGACAATCTTGACGATCTTGGGGAACAGGTGCAGCGGTTTGCCCGGCGCTACCGGGGGCAGGTGGCGCAACTCAGCCCGCCAGAGCTGGCGGCGGCACTTCAGGAGTTGGCCAAGCTGACGCAAAGGATGCAAGGGATCCTGTCTGAGGCCAAAACCACGGCTGGCGCGGCAGAGGCAGCTTGGCAGAGGCTGGAGCAGGTCATCTTTTTCCAAAACCAGCTGTTGTTTTTCCCTCTGGAGCTGCAATCTCTACCTGCCGTTCCTGCCACTGGCCCGGCGGAAGGTGCTCCCCACAACCCAGAGGGTCAACGCCCAGGCGAGCCCGAGCTGCAGCCCTTTCGCCAATTCTTGTGTCGCCTCCGCCATCAGCAGGGCCACCAACAGCCCGAGCCTCTGGAGCGCCTGCTCCACCAACAGTACCTGACAGGACGGTTGGCTTGGCGGCAGTTGTGGCAGGTGACCCTGAACCCGCCTACGGCGCTCCCAGATCACACCCTCGTTCGGCTCCAGAGCTTAGAGACCCACAGCAGCGCCGAAATCCGTTGGGATGCCTATCAGCGACTGGGTCAGTACCTAGAGGCCCATGCGGAGCTGGGGGGATTTATCCTCAGCACCCTGATCCGCGACCACCTGTGGGAGGCCCAATGGCGGGGCTATGACTGTGTTGCCGAGCTGTACCTGGCTCGCCACGGCCTGACTCAAGCCTTTTTGGAGAACCTACTGGAAGGGATCCGCGATCGGTTTGACCTGTTCCAGCGCTACTACCGGCTCAAAAGCCGAACAATGGGGCGTTCCATCCGCATCTGCGATTTGCATGCCCCCTGGGAGGATCCCGTCCCCCTCTTGACTGCTGCCGAGGCCACCTCTCTGGTCTGGGCTGCTTTGCAGGACTTTTGCCCCGAGTGTGCGGCCCAGGCCAAACCCTGGCTACTCGAAGTCGGCTCTGAAGCAGACCAGCCCGAGTCCTCGCCCAGACCGGGAGAAACGGGATTCCTGTTGCAGACCCTTGCGGCCATCAGCCGGCGGCTCCGGCCTGAGGATCCCCAAGTTTGGCTGGATCTGGAGGAGATGCAGGGGAGGGGCTATGCACCGTCGGCGCAAATGTGGGGCGTGCAGGTTCACACCGCCCTTTTGCAGCAGATATTCCTGGATCACCTGGTCGCCTCGGCAATGGGATCCCCTCGCTCTGCTCCTTACGATCCAGAGGGGCAGCGTGCCGGCAGCCTGAAGTTGGCCCAGGCCGTGTTGATAGGCCATCTGGAGGCGCAGTTGCAGGCGGTGTTTTACCAGAGCTTGATCGGTCGGCTGGAGCTGCTCCTGTATCGGTCGGGGATCCCGGAAAACGGTGCAACCTTTCCCCTCTGGGTGAGCGAGGAGTGGCTGAAACTGTGTCAAGAGCTGTGCGGAGATGCGGTGGAATTGTTGCCAGAACACCAGTTCCGCTGGGTGGGGATGCCGGAGCTGTTTCTCCGCCCCTTCAGCGCCTATCAAGCCAGCCTTGCCAGCTTGGTAGCCATGGCCTGCCACCGTCGCTATCGTAGTTCTCCGCGCAACTTTCTGCCCCACTACCTCCACTGGCTGGCCAGCCCGCCCGGATCCCTGACTCTGGAAGAGACCACCCAAAGGCTACAGGCGGATCTGAGCGATCCGGAGGGGGTGTTACAGGCGCTGGAGGAACTGGAGCATTGGATCGAAACGCTCGAAAAGCTGCTGGAAGAGGATCCAGATCACTAGGTTCTGAATAAACTACCCCACCGCGTAGGCGGATGGGGTTTAAGGACTCCGTCCCGCTGTCGCGGACAGAGAGCAAGCAAGCCCCGGCCCCCCCGTATACAGGGGGAAAGAGGGGGTACAGTGCGGGGCTCCTGCGGCTTCTAGCTGACAGATTCTCCAAGCCATCCACGCTCACCGCTTGCCCAAGCCCAGCGCCTTTTCCACCTGTTTGGCCGCGTAGGCCATGGCAAAGCAGCAGATGAAGTAGATCACGCCGATCACAAACAGCACCTCCCGCTGAGTGCCCAGCCAATTGGGGTTGGTGAACACGACCCGACCTGCCTGCAGCAGGTCGATCAGGCCGATGATGAACACCAGGGAAGTGTCTTTAAAAAGGGTGAGGAACTCGTTCACCAGAGCTGGAACGGCTGCCCGCAACGCCTGGGGCAAAATCACCAAAGCCGTCACTTGAAACGGGTTCAAGCCCAGTGCCCGTGCTGCTTCTAGCTGTCCCAGGGGGATCGACTGCAGGCCGCCCCGCACATCCTCGGCCACATACACGGCTGTGAACAAGATAAAGGCCACCTCCGCCCGGATGATCAAGTTGACGCTGATGCCCCCCAAAAAGAAGGGCACCAACAGCCAGGCGGCAAACAGAATGGTGGTCAGAGGTAACCCCCGCACCAGCTCGATCACCAGTGTGCAGAAGATTCGGATTACCGGCAGCGCCCGATTGGCCCGACCCAGCGCCAGCAGCACTCCAATGGGGAAACCAATGATCATGGCGGCTGCCGCCAAGATCAGGGTCAGCAGCAGTCCCGACAGTTGCTCAGAGCGCACCGCCGGCCAGTTGGGGCCCAGCTCGCCCAGCAGCAGCTCCAGGCAGAGGGGCAAGATCAAGGCCCAAACCCAGATGGAGGGCAGCCGCCAGGCTTCTCGACCGCGGCTGAGGGCAACAGCGGCAAAGGTCACTCCAGAGCAAGCGGCCAGCCACCCCTGCGATTGGGTTCCCAAAGGCAGGAAAGCAGCCAAGCCCATGGCGGCTCCCAAGAGGATGAGGTAGTGCAGCAGCACACCGCCCCAAGCTCCTCCGGCTACCCCTAAGGTGGCCAGCACAACCCCCAACACAGCCCACACCCGCCACAGTTGGTCGCTGGGGTAGGTGCCGGTGGTCAAGATCTTGAGGTTGGCCGGGATCACCTCCCAGCGGGCTTGGGTAAAAGCCCAGTTCCAGAACAGGGAAAGGGCCCAAGCCAACACCCAGGCGGAGGCCAAGGTGAGCAGGGTGCTTAGCCAGGAGTCGAACAGGTTGCGGCGTATCCACCCCAGAGGACTGGGTTTGTCCGCGGGGGGTTCGCCAGGCGAGAGAGTGCTGGACATGGGCTAGCGCTCCACCAACTTGACGCGGGCATTGAGCCAGTTCATGCCGTAGGAAACCACCAGATTGATTCCCAAATAAGCGGCCATGAGGATGGCGAACATCTCCACCGAGCGTCCCGACTGGTTGATGATGGTGCTGCTGATGTTGAACAGGTCGGAAAAGCCGACGGCAATGGCCAAGCTGGAGTTCTTGATCAGGGTGAGATACTGAGTGTTCAAAGAGGGGATCATGATCCGCAGCGCCTGCGGCACGATCACCAGGCGAAAGGTTTGCAGCTCTGACAGGCCGATGGCTCGGGCCGCCTCCCACTGCCCCCGCGGCACCGCCAAAAAGGATCCCCGCACCACTTCGGCGATGTAGCAGCCGGTGTAGGTGACCAGGCCCAGCATCATGGCGGTAAACTCTGCCGAAAGCTGGATCCCACCCCGGAAGTTAAAGCGCTCCAGCACCGGCACATCCAGCCGCAGCGGTGGTTCGGGGAAGAGCACCCAGCAGGCCACCGCCAGCAGCGCCACCCCCCCGGCCACCCACAGGTTTCGCTGCCGGGATCCCAGCTCGGGCCGGCGAGCCAGCAGCAACCTGTGGATCCCCCACCCGGCCCCGATCAAGATGGCCAGCGTGGGAACCAGCCAGCCACTGGGATCCAAGCCGGGCAGCTTGACTCCCCGTTGGTTGATGAACACCAGCCCGCCGAGAGAGAGGCTGTTGCGCACCCCTGGCAGGGTGAGGATCACCCCCTGGTACCAGAAGATCACGATCAACAGCACCGGCACGTTGCGAAAGATCTCGGTGACCACTGCGGCCAACTGGCGGGCCAGCCAGTTGCTGGAGAGGCGGGCCATCCCCAAAACAAAGCCCATCGCCGTCGCCAAGACAATGCTGACGGCGGACAGCCAGAGGGTGTTCAGGGCTCCCACCAGCAGGGCCTTCAGGTAGCTCTCGGAAGGGTCGTAGGGGATCAGCCCCTCGGTGATGCCGAAGTTGGCGGAGTTGCCCAAAAAGCGAAACCCCAAGCTGATGCCCAGGCGGCGCAAGCTGGCGAGGAGATTCTGGGTGAGGATCCCAAACACCAGCAACACAGCCACGACAAAGGCCGCCTGCAGCAGGATCTTCAGGATGCGCTCATCCCGCCACCAAGGGGGGCGCAGGTGGGGCTGGTCAGATAGAGCGGTCATGAGGCGCGAGCGAAAGTCCAAGATAGAGGGCCAGGGATCCCTGACCAAGTGGGATCCCTGGGGCGACGGCTCCCGGATTTCCGATTAGCGGAAAGGCGGCGCGTACTGGATCCCACCCTGGGTGTAGGGCCGGTTCAAGCCCCGAGCCACCCCCAAGGGCGTCAAGTGCCGGTCGAAAATCTCGCCGTAGTTGCCCACCGCCTTGATGACCTTGACCACCCAATCCGGCTGCAGGCCCAGCAGCTCTCCCAGGTTGCCCTCCTGGCCCAAGAAGCGGCGAATGTCGGGATCCTCCGATTTGAGGAACTCTTCCACATTGGCGCTGGTGATCCCTTTTTCTTCCGCGTAGAAGAGGGCGTAGACCGTCCAGTTCACAATATCAGAGAAGCTCTCGTCGCCGTGAGGAACCAGAGGCCCCAACGGCTCTTTGGAGATCACCTCCGGCAAGATCACATGGTCGTCGGGAGCAGCCAAACTGGCGCGGCGGGAGATCAGAGCGCTTTGGTCGCTGGTGATGGCGTCGCAGCGGCCTTCTTCGTAAGCGTTAAAAGAGGAATCATCGCCGTCGAAGGTCACCGGTGTGAAGGCGATGCCGCGGGCCCGGAACGTATCCGCCAGGTTCAGCTCGGTGGTGGTGCCGGCAATCACACAGATGGTGGCCCCGTTCAGATCCTCCAGCTTCTGTACACCCAGACTTTTCCGCACCAAAAACCCTTGGCCGTCGTAGTAGGTGGTGGGGCCAAAAGTTACCGCCCACTCCCGATCCCGCGTCAGCGTCCAGGTGGTGTTGCGGCTGATGATATCCACTTCCCCTGCCTGAATGGCCGATTGGCGATTGGCCGCCGTCAGGTAAACGAATTGGATCTTGTCGGGATCCCCGAACAGAGCAGCCGCTACGGCGCGGCAGATGTCGATGTCGAAGCCGACATACTTGCCTTGGTCATCCAGGTTGCCAAATCCGGGCAGTTGGTTGTTTACGCCACAGATTAGCTCGCCCCGCGCCTTGATGCGGTTGGTGAGCGGCCCCAGTTGTGCCCAAGCGGGGAGCGACTGCAGGCCCACCGACAGAACCAATGCCCCGGCCAAGGGGGCCAATCCGTTCAAATGCTTCATCCAGCTCATAGAATGACCTCAATGTCAATCCTTCGTAATCTTCAGTAGTCCGTATCCACGTGGATCTACCTGGTGGATCTACTTGTTCGCCAGGCCAATGGCGTCGCACTCCTGCCACACCCCATAGAATGGTTCGCCAGAGGCGTCAATGATTTTCTCAAAGCCTTACATGTCAGGGCGTAGAGAAATGTTATGTAGGCTACGGTTATAGCTCAGCCGGTTCTGCCATGGTACCCATGCTTGCTTTGATGAAATAAAAGGGATTTATCCGCCCATGAAAGGATCCCCGCGCATGATGTCTTCACCCTCCCTGCCAACCTCAGCCGGCACCGACATCATCCAATGTGAAGATGTTCACAAATGGTACGGCGAGTTCCACGTCCTCAAGGGCATTACCACCCGCATCCGTCGCGGCGAGGTGGTGGTGGTCTGTGGGCCTTCAGGTTCGGGCAAATCGACGTTTATTCGCACCCTGAACCGCTTAGAAGAACACCAGAGAGGACGCATTGTGGTAGATGGCATTGAGTTGACCAGTGACCTGCGCAACATCGACGCCATTCGCCGCGAAGTGGGCATGGTTTTCCAGCAGTTCAACCTGTTTCCCCATCTCACGGTCTTGCAGAATGTAACCCTCGGCCCGATTCATGTGAAGAAAATGAAAAAGGCCGAGGCAGTTGAACGGGCCATGGAGCTGCTCAGGCGGGTGGGAATCGCTGAGCAAGCGGAAAAGTATCCTGGTCAACTTTCGGGGGGGCAGCAGCAGCGGGTGGCCATTGCCCGCGCCTTGGCCATGAATCCGGCGGTGATGCTTTTTGATGAGCCGACCTCGGCGTTGGATCCGGAGATGATCAAAGAGGTGCTGGACGTGATGCGGGAGCTGGCCCGCTCGGGCATGACCATGGTGTGTGTAACCCACGAAATGGGCTTTGCCCGCGAGGTGGCGGATCGAATTATTTTCTTCGACCGCGGCAAGATCGTGGAAGAAAACACCCCCCAGGAGTTTTTCAGCAACCCCAAGGAAGAGCGTTCCCGCCTTTTTTTGTCGCAGATCCTTTCCCACTAAGGGGCTACGCTTAGAGAGGCGCAAGCCGTGCCAGAAAGGCTCCCTCCGGCTCTTGGTAGAGAATTTGTCCCTGCCAGCCGTGGGCGTGGGCATAGCGCAGCAGAGTCTCCGGATCCACAAACAGCCAGGGAAAGGGATCCCCGCGCTGCCCGTTGTACTCGGCCACAAAGTTCACCACCTTGGCTTTTGCCTCGCCCGCCGCTTTCAAGTCCTTCCCCTTCTCCCAATCCTCGGCTTCAGAATCGGCTGAACTTTCTACCTGCGGCAGATCCGCCGAGCCGCCATCTTCCCTGAGGTCGCTTAGATCGGTGGAATCCACAAGCAACTGGCCGGTGGGCTGAACCCAGTGGCGGGCCAAGGTTAAAAAACGCTCCAATCCCGCCAGGGATCCCACCAGGCCGACGCCGTTCATCAGCAGCAGCAGCGTATCGAAGGGCTCCTCCGGCCCCTCCCAGGAGAACAGGTCGGCGGCAATGCGGCAGCGCACCCCCCGTTCGGCCATGATCTGCAGAGCCACGGGGGAGCGATCCAGGGCGGCCACGGCCAACCCCTCCTCCTGCAGCAGCAGGCTGTGGCGGCCTGTGCCAGCGCCGATGTCCAACACCCGACCGCGACACAGATCCAAAGCCAGGGCCTCCACTTCCGGCAGCTCCTGGGTGAAGAACACCTCCGGCGAGACCACCTGGGGCTCTTCCGCCAGTGGGATCCCCTCGGCGCTGTAGGCGTGCAAGCGCAGGGATCCCCTGGCCTGGCCCCGGTGCCAGTCCCACAGGGCTTGCTCGAGCGGATCCTGAGGCAAAGGGTTTTCGACAACCTCTATCATGGGAAGGGAAAGCCAGCGTCTTGCCCCGATGTCGCATTGCTTGACGCCGCCGCTATCGTCCTTTTGCGATCGCTGCAGGGGTTTGGGCCCCATCTCTGCAGGCTAACCGGGAGACTGAGCCCCAGCGTACACCCAGAAGAGCCTCGGCAACCCCCTCTGTTCCTGTCTCCATTGTGGAGCACCTGGAGCGCCAATACCGCAACAGCCCTTCCTACCGGCCCGATCCTTCAGGTATGCTTCAAGAAAGCTCTTGAAGATCCTTGAAGAGGGGGGTTCCAGGAGCTTCCTGAAGGTGTGAGCAGTACCCCTGCTGCCCGGATTCTGCTGTTGTTCTCTTCTTTAGGGCCCATGGTTGCCAAGTCTCCGCCACCCATCGTCTACATTGCTCTGGGGCTCCTGCTCCTCTGGGGCGGTCATCGCGCTTGGCGGGCGGGCTACCTTCGCTGGCCGCCAGGGATCTCGCTGCCAGGGTTGGGCAGTAGGGCCCAGGATCTGCTCTTAACCAGCGGCGAGCGCACCCTCTTTGCCGATAGCAGCCCCGCCGCCGTGGCTGCCGCAGAGCTCATCCGCCAGGGCAATTTCAGGGCGGCGATCCCGCTCTTGGAGATGGGGCTGCAGAACAACCGCAACGACCCGGAAGCGCGCATTTTTTTGAACAACGCCCGCGCCCGGCAACAGGGCAACCCCTTGAGCTTGGCCGTGGTGGTGCCCATCTCCAGCAACCCCAACCGCGCCAAAGAGACGCTGCGGGGCGTGGCCCAGGCCCAAGAGGAGCTTTTCCAACAGGGGGGCCTTGGGGGGCGGCTGCTGCGGGTGGTGATTGCCGACGACGGTGATAACCCGGAGCGAGCGGCGGCAGTGGCCAAAGCGCTGGTGGGCCAGCCTGAGATTTTGGGGGTGATCGGCCACAACGCCAGCGATGCTACCTTGGCGGCGGCTGAGATCTATCAGTCTGCCGGCCTGGCCATGATCTCCTCCACCTCTACCAGCACCCGCATCAGCCTGCTGGGGAACGCCATCTTTCGCACCGTCCCCTCCGACCAGATTGCTGGCACGCAACTGGCCCGCTATGTCCTTAACAAGCTGCGCCTGCAGAGGGTGGCCATCTTCTACAACCCCAACAGCGCCTACAGCACCAGCCTGCGCGACGCCTTTGCCTCCACCCTGACCAGCGAAGGGGGGATTGTGCTGGCCACCTTCGACCTAACAGCCGCCGATTTCAACCCCCAGGCCAGCCTCCGGAGAGCACTGGAGCAGGGATCCCAGGCGGCTTTCTTGGCACCCACGGCTTCCGTAGCCGAACAAGCGCTGGCCGTTGCCCGCCAGAACGCCCTCCTCGGCCAACCCCTTGCCCTGGTGGGGGGGGATGTGCTCTTCAGCCTCACCACCCTCAAGGAAGGGGGAGCAGCGGTGGAGGGCATGGTGGTGGCGGTGCCCTGGCATCCCGATCTTCCCCGCAGCCGCGGCTTTGCCCAGAAGGCAGCCCAGATGTGGGGAGGGCAGGTGAGTTGGCGCACCGCCCTGGCCTACGACGCCACCCGTGTTCTTCTCCAGGCTATTCGGCAGGGATCCCCCAGCCGCAGCGGCATTCTCACTGCCCTCGGCGACTCCAACTTCCGCTTGCCAGACGGCGCTTCCGGGGAGGTGCGCTTTTTGCCCTCCGGCGACCGCGATGCCCCCAACGTGCTGGTGCGCATTGAACGGGGCAACCGCTCCGGCACGGGCTACGACTTTGTGCCTCTCCCCTAGGGATCCCGGCAAGCGCTACAGTGGGGGATGCTCTCAACTCTCTCCATCTCCTCAGCTCGGACGGATCCCATGCCCAGCCGGATCACCGCGTGTTTCCAGGCGCTGCGCAGCCGCGGCGAAGCCGCCCTCATCCCCTACCTCACCGCCGGGGATCCCGACCTGGAAACCACCTTTGAAGCCCTGCAAGTTTTGGATCAACACGGCGCCGATCTCATCGAGTTAGGGGTGCCCTACTCGGATCCCCTGGCCGATGGGCCGGTGATCCAAGCAGCAGCTGCCCGCGCCCTCAGGCGGGGTGTTACCTTGGGTGCCATATTGCAGGGCTTGAGGTGCCTCTCCCTGCAGGCTCCCCTCATCCTCTTCACCTACTACAACCCTATCCACCAGCTCGGCCTCCCCACCTTTGTACAGCAACTGCGCCGGGCCAGCTGTGCTGGCTTAGTCGTCCCCGACCTGCCCCTGGAAGAGGCCGGATCCCTGCGGGAAGCAACGCAGGCAGAGGGGATCGACCTCATTTTACTGGTGGCCCCCACCAGCCCCGCGGAGCGGATGCGCCGTATTGCCCAACAGTCCAGCGGCTTTATCTACCTGGTCAGCACCACCGGCGTCACCGGCGAACGGGCCACCCTGGAGCAGCGGATCCCGGCCTTGCTGCAGCAGTTGCGCCAATACACCTCCCTGCCGATCGGGGTGGGCTTCGGCATCTCCACCCCCGACCAGGCCAGCCAGATCGCCCGTTGGGGAGCCGATGCCGCCATCGTGGGCAGTGCCTTCGTGCAACGGCTGGCCAAAGCCCCCACCCCCGCCCAAGGGCTACAGCAAATCGCCCACTTCTGCCGGGATCTCAAGGCTGCCCTGCAGGGGATAAGCACCCCACAACATTGACAGCCGATGGCTTTGCCGCTAGCTCAAAACAAGGGAAACGAATGTTTACCTTACGACTGAAACAAATGTTTACATTTTATCCGCATCCTCGCCGACCCATTGCCCGCCCGCGGCCCCATCAGAGACAGGAGATCGGCGGCTGAGCAGGCAGCTCGGCGTTGGTTTATTTGTAAATCTTTACAAAACACTCATCCCTCCCGCGCTATAAAATTGACCTGGATGCTCGGCTGTCTGAAGGTCGCAGAAGTTCTTGACCTATCTCAAAATCTGGGGCTTCGGTGGGGGTAATCTGCTCCACAGGATCCCCGGTTTTTGGGGAAACGGGATCCCACAAGAGAGCTTGGGATTCGGCTTTTGAGAGGTTCAGCCAGTCGCTCATCGCTTTTTGGAAAGACCAGAAGGAGATCCATCATGCAAGACGCCTTTACCCGGGTGATCGCTCAGGCAGATGCACGCGGCGCCTTTTTAAGTGATCAAGACTTCGACCGTCTGGCGGCTTTGGTGGCAGAGGGCAACAAGCGCCTGGATGCGGTCAACCGCATGACCAGCAACGCCGCCCAAATCGTAACCAACGCAGCTCGGTCTTTGTTTGCCCAGGAGCCGGATCTGATCGCTCCTGGGGGCAATGCCTACACCAACCGTCGCATGGCCGCCTGCCTGCGGGACATGGAGATCATCTTGCGCTACATCACCTACGCCACCCTGGCGGGGGATAGCTCGGTGCTGGAAGATCGCTGCCTCAACGGCCTGCGGGAAACCTACATTGCGCTGGGGGTGCCCACCACTTCTGTGGCCAATGGTATCGCTGCCATGAAGAAAGAAGCCCTGGCCAAGATCATGGATCCGAAAGGCATCACCCCTGGCGATTGCTCGGCGCTGCAAAGCGAGGTGGCCAGCTACTTCGACAAAGCCGCTGCCGCCATCGTCTGAGGACGGCTGGGTTGTCCCTCTTCAGACCTGTTGAATCCATCTTTCTGATTGGGTAGGTGGAGATCCTCAAGTTGGGACGTAATCCGCCATTCCTGCAGAACGTTCGTTAACAACCAAATCGATGAATTTAGGAGTTGCAAGGTGAAAACCGTCATCACTGAGGCGATTGCTTCCGCTGACAATCAAGGGCGTTTTCTCAATGCCAGCGAGCTGCAGGCGGTCAACGGCCGTTACCAGCGTGCTGCTGCTTCCCTGGAGGCGGCCCGTGTCCTGACCCAAAACCAACAAACCCTGGTGCGGGAAGCGGTGCAGGAAGTGTTCAAGCGCTTCCCCTACCTGACCCAGCCGGGCGAAATGGGCCACGGCGATGTGTTTCAGGCCAAGTGTGCCCGCGATATTGGCTACTACCTCCGCTTCATCACCTATTCTCTGGTTGCGGGCGGCACCGGCCCCCTCGATGAATACTTGGTAGCCGGGCTGCGGGAGGTGAACCGCTCCTTCAACCTCTCTCCGAGCTGGTACATTGTGGCTCTGCAGTACATGAAGAACCGCGCTCTGGGCATGCTGAGCGGCCAAGCGGCCAACGAAGCGGCCATCTACTTCGACTACGCCATCAACGCCCTCAGCTAAGGGATCCCAGGGCTAGAGATCCCCACTTGTGGGGAGTGGACGATCTCTTTCTTCGTCTTCCAGTTGTATGTCTCTCCAGAGCAGGCGGGTCTGGCCCCGCGGTTTTCGGGTTGAGTCAGCATTTTGGCTCCTCTTCAGCCGAATGGGTTGGTCGCCTGCTCTTTGTCTTAATCGTTCTGGGCATTGCCCCATGGCAGGGCGGAGCAGCCCGCAGAAGCAGCCGATATGGCTTGTCGGGTGAAGGGTGGCTCCTGCCTGTGTTCTGGACGAAACCCAATATAGGTATCTGGGGAAAGCGATGTTTGGTCAAAGCACCACCGGCCCTGAAACCCTGACGGAAGCTGGCAGCCGGGTTTACAGAGTTGAGTACACTGGCCTGCTCAACCCGCCGGATGCCCTGGCCACCTCTGCCAAGGTGCGTCGCAGCACCCTGAGCACCACCGTTCCCTACAGCCGCCTGTCTGCCGAGATGCAGCGCATTCTGCGAATGGGCGGCAAAATCGTGCAGGTCATCGCTCTGGCGGGAACCGATGCCGCCTCTGCCCAAGGCAACGGTGCTGCTGAGTAAGGGCTGCGGACAGAGTTGCCCAAGGGTCATGAACAGCTCTGCAAAGGTTCGCATGGCATCCAACACGGCGGTGCTGCCGCAACAGCTCACTTGGGAGCAGGCGATAGCCCGGCTGCAGGGGGATGACCTGCAAGAGCGGTACTATGCCGCTTGGTACTTGGGCACGATTCGGGATCCGCGCGGGGTAGAGCCGTTGCTTTTGGCGTTGCAGGATGAACGGGATCGCACGGTCTTGGGGGGCTATCCGCTGCGGCGCAATGCTGCCAAGGCGCTGGGGCAAATCGGCGACGTGCGAGCCGTACCCGGCTTGATCGAGGCGCTCACCTGTACCGACTTGCATGTGCGGGAAGAGGCCGCCTATGCCTTGGCCCAGTTGGGGGACAGGCGAGCGGTGGATCCCTTGCTGGCCTTGCTGCAGTCGCGGGAGCAGGAGCAGCCCTGGGAAGCCCTTATCGAGGCGCTGGGCCAGCTCGGCGCCACCGAGGCCGAGGCGGCGATCCGGCCTTTTTTGAGCCACCCTTCGGAGCGGGTGCGTTCGGCAGCCGCCTGGGTGCTCTATCGCTTTACCCAAGCTGAGGAGCTGACCCAGGTTCTGGTGGCGCTGCTGGCTCACCCCAATTTCAGCCTGCGCCAGGCTGCTTTGTTCGACCTGGCAGAATCCGGCTGGGTGGCAGGAGCGCCGCTGTTGGCGACCGCCGATGTAGCCCTCAACCTGCGCATCAACGCTCTGAAGCGGCTGTTCGACGTGGCGCTGCAGTTGGGGCAGGTGTCGCCGGATCGGGCGGCAGCGGCGATCCTCCCGCAACTGGACAAGCTGTTCTAGTCGCTCTCCCCGGCTCCGGCTTTCGACTTCACTTCTAGCTCTGCCTATGTCCTCTTTCTCGGCTGCACAAGTGCTCCCCGCTGCTGTGGCTCAACTGGCCGCCGAGCTGGAGCAGGCCACCTCAGCAGAAGACCTGCTGCGGGTGGTGAGAGCGCTGGGATCCCTAGGCCAGGTGGAAGGGATCCCCCTGCTCATTCGCGCCTTTGGCTTCAACCGCCCTGCCGTGGGAGAAGCCGCCTTGGAAGAGGTGTTGCGCTTTGGGGAGGCGGCAGTACAGCCTTTGCTGGCTAACATCGATGGCTTCGACTACGGGGCGCGCGCCTATTCGGTGCGGGCGTTGGCCCGCATCGGCCACGGGGATGCCTATCCCTTTTTGGCGGAGGCGATTGTAGCGGACTTTGCCCCCAGCGTGCGGCGGGCGGCGACCCGTGGGCTGGGGCGGGTCGCTGCACGGCGGCCCCTCTCCGACCAAGAGCAGGCCCTGGAGCTGCTGCGTCAGTGCTTGGGCGACGCCGATTGGGGCGTCCGCTATGCCGCCGTCGGATCCCTGACGGATTTGGCTCGGCTGGGAGAGGCATCTTTGCGATCTGCCGTCGAGGCAGCCCTGCAAATGGCCTTGCAGGATGCGGATCCCTTGATTCCCCTGCGCGCCCAGTTAAGTCAGCAGGAGCTGGCAGCCGATCCATAGCCCTGTCCCCCTTTGTCGTCTCTTGTTTCTTCAAGGAGCACCACCTATGTCTCTTCCGTTGCTTGCCGATCGTCCCACCACCCAAAATGAGCGGGTGCCTCGTTACTTTGTGCCCAGCGACGAAACCCCGCCGGTCTATCGTCCTGATGACCCGACGGGCGTGGACAACATCATTCGCGCTGCCTATCGCCAAATCTTCAGCGAGCATCTGATGCTGGAGAGCTATCGACAAAAAGCTTTGGAGTCGCAGTTGCGCAACGGAGCGATTTCGGTCAAAGAGTTTGTGCGCGGCCTGGGCAAGTCGGAGGTGTACCGGGATCTGGTCATGGTTCCCAATGACAACTACCGCTTCATCGAGGTCACTTTCCAGCGCTTCCTGGGCCGGCCCACCTACAGCCAACAGGAGCGCATTAAGTACTCCATCATCGTTGCTACCCGTGGGCTGGATGGCCTCATCGACGCTGTAGTGGATAGCGAGGAGTACAACGCCGCTTTCGGGGACGATGTGGTGCCCTATCAGCGCCGTCGCCTCTCCGAAAAACCCGCTAACTTGGTGACCCCCCGCTATGGAGCCCGTTGGCGGGATGTCTCCGGCGTGAAGCGCTCGACCCGGGAAGTGGTGCGCACCTACCGTCTCACCCGCCCGCCCAAACCCGGGGATCCGGAAAACTTCCTCAACATGGCCCGCATGCTCAATCCCCAGCCGGCGGCGCGGCAAAACATCAGCGTCTTCGATCTGAAGATCCCCGACATGACCACCAGCCGCCGCTAGCACTGGACAAACTTTCCAGGACGATCCCTCGCGGGATCCGTCGGGCCGATCGATCCGATGCTGTTCGGGTAGGTCGGCTCGCGGCTGTGCTTGGGCAAGATTCGTTATAATTCTGAGTGATGCTTCTTAACACTTGGGTTGCATGAAGAATCCGGTTGTGCGGGCTTTTTTTGTTGGCAAAGCCGTAGCAGATGTTCTGCGGGAGCGTTGGGAGAGCGCCCTTGCCGACATTGCCGGAGAAGTGGGCAAGGTGTGGGCTGAGCTACAGGAGGGCTGGCAAACCTTTGCCCAGGATGTCATGACCCGAGCTGAGGCAGAAGCCTCGGTGGCTGCCCAGGAGATGGTGCCCCCTCCTTTCAAGACAGAAGATTTGCAGGCAACTCTGGACGACCTGCGGGCAGAAGTGGCGCAGTTGCGCTCCGAGTTGCAGAAATATCGGAGTCGAAACGCTTGAATGCCAGCACACTCCGATCCCGAACCTTTTTGGGATCCGAACCCGTCAAGCCCTATACCGCCTACCGTTGGGCCCGGGAAAACTACACCCGCTGGGGCCGCCTTCTGGATATTTGGCGATTTGTGCTCACCTGGCTGTTCTACCTCTGGCTGGATCAGCAGGCGTGGAGCTACGGGGGGCAGGCCACACCAGAGCGCAAGGCCAAACGCCGCCGCGCCAGAGCCATTTGGATCCGTGAAACGCTGCTCCACCTCGGCCCTACTTTTATCAAAGTGGGGCAGTTTTTCTCCACCCGCGCCGATCTCTTCCCCTCTGAATATGTCGAGGAGCTCTCCAAGCTGCAGGATCGAGTGCCTGCTTTTGGCTACGAACAGGTGGCGGCCATCGTGCAGCAGGAGCTGGGCAGGCCAATAGCCCAGATCTACAGCTATTTCGATCCCACCCCCTTGGCGGCGGCCAGCTTGGGGCAGGTGCATCGCGCCAAGCTCAAGACCGGCGAAGAGGTGGTGGTCAAGGTACAGCGCCCAGGGCTGACCCGGCTGTTCACTATCGATCTGGAGATCTGCCGCGGTATTGCCGAGTTTTTTCAGTACCGCACCCCTTGGGGCGGGCCGGGCCGGGACTGGATCGGCATCTACGAAGAGTGTCGGCGCACCCTCTGGGAAGAGGTGGACTACCTCAACGAGGGCCGCAATGCCGATACTTTTCGTCGCAATTTTCGGGACATGCCGCAAATTGCCGTCCCCAAGGTGTACTGGCGCTACACTTCCCCCCGTCTGCTGACATTGGAATACCTGCCGGGGATCAAAATCAGCGATTACGAAGCCCTGAGCGCGGCGGGGCTGAACCGCAAGGTCTTGGCCCGCTTGGGGGCAGAGGCCTATCTGCGGCAATTGCTCAAAGACGGCTTTTTTCATGCCGATCCCCATCCGGGCAACATTGCCGTCAAGCCGGATGGCACGTTGATCTTTTACGACTTCGGCATGATGGGCCGCCTGCGCTCCGATGTGAAAGAGAAGCTGATGGGCACGCTGGCAGGTGTGGTCTCCAAAAATGCCGATCGGGTGGTGGCCTCGCTGGTAGAGCTGGGGGTGCTGGTGCCCACCGCCGATCTGGCGCCGGTGCGTCGCTCCGTCCAGTACATGCTGGACCACTTTATGGATAAACCCTTTTCCAGCAACTCAGGAGCAATCTCGGTGGCGGCCATTAGCGAAGACCTCTACGAGTTGGCCTACGATCAGCCGTTTCGCTTTCCGGCTACCTTTACCTTTGTGATGCGGGCTCTAACCACGTTGGAGGGGTTGGGAAAGGGGTTGGATCCGGAGTTCGACTTTATGGAAGTGGCCAAGCCTTTCGCGGAGGAGCTGATGAGTTTAAACGGAACCGAGACCGAGACTCTCTTGGCCCAGGTTGGCCGCCAGGCGGCTGAGTTTACCAGCAGCAGCCTCAGTTTGCCCCGCCGCCTCGAATTGACCTTGAGCAAGTTGGAACAAGGAGAACTGCGCCTGCGGGTGCGATCGAGCGAGGCAGAGCGCCTGCTGCGCAAGCTGAACAGCACCGGCTTGGGGGTTATTTATGCAGTGTTGTTTGCAGCCTTCTTTCTGAGCGCAACCCAGCTCCTTTTGGCCGGACATGCTACCTTAGCCGTTATCACTTTGGTTTTGGCTGCCCTCGCTGCTCTTGCTTTAATCAGGGTACTCTTGAGGTTGAATCGGTCAGAGCGATTGATGTGATGCGACGATACGCCTGCGCTACGGATCCGGGCAAGGTTCGCAGCAGCAACCAGGATGCCTACTACTGCGATCCGGAAGGACGTTACTTCATCGTTGCCGATGGCATGGGAGGGCACGCTGCCGGGGCAACGGCTAGCTTGTTGGCCGTCGAGACCATCCGGGCCTATCTGGATCGAGGCTGGAAAAACGTGCCGGCACCCAAGTTGCTCAGCGAAGCGGTAGAAGCAGCCAACGAGGCCATCCTCAAGGACCAGCGGCAAAACCCGGAGCGGGCCGACATGGGCACCACCGTGGTGGTGGCCTTGGTGGATCCTAACAACAATTGCTGGAGCGCTCACATTGGCGATTCTCGCCTCTATCGCTTGCGGGGATCCGAGATGCAGCAGATGACGGAGGATCACACCCTGGTGGCCCGCTCGGTTCGCCAAGGGGAGTTGACTCAAGAGCAAGCCCGCGTCCACCCCTGGCGACATATTCTCGAGCGCTGCCTGGGCCGGCCCGATGCGGGGCCGCCTGCCGTGCAGCCGATTACAGTTTGTCCGGGGGATCGCCTGCTGTTGTGTAGTGACGGGCTCACCGAAGA
The DNA here is from genome assembly GCF_047462395.1 of Synechococcus sp. H55.7. NCBI lineage: Bacteria > Bacillati > Cyanobacteriota > Cyanophyceae > Synechococcales > Synechococcaceae > Synechococcus > Synechococcus sp. H55.7. The sequence goes on along the minus strand of NZ_JANSJD010000015.1, from coordinate 57,173 downwards.
GCTGGAGGACGAGGCTATCGCCGAGTATTGCCTGCAGGTAGAGGACTTGGAGCAGCTCCCCCGCAAGTTAATCGAGGCGGCCAAAGAGCGGGGCGGGCGAGACAACATCACGGTGGTGATCGCCGAATATGCCTAGTTGGCAGCCAGCTAGAGACGGTATTGCCGGTACACTTCGCCGGCGGCGCGGTGCAGCAGCGAGTGGCGGTACACAAGGCGGGCAAGGTCTTGGCCATAGCCGCCGCCGATGACGCAGGCGACCGGATGGCCCCGTCTCACGCAAGTATCCAGCACCTGCATGTCGCGGCGAAACAGCCCCTCGTCGCTGAGGGCCAGCTTGCCCAAGAGGTCTTCTGCGTGGGGATCCACCCCCGCGTCGTAGAGCACCAGATCGGGGCGCACCTGGGCCAAGAGATCCGGCAAGTGGTCGGCCAAGATTTGTAGATAGGCTTCGTCTTCCAGGCCCACCGGCAGAGGCACATCCAGGTCGCTCTGTTGTTTGGTGGCCGGGAAGTTGGCGGCGCAGTGCATGGAGAAGGTAAACACCCGCGGCTCGGAGCGGAAGATCCAGGCGGTGCCGTCGCCCTGGTGCACATCCAAGTCTACAATCAGAACCTTGTGCACCAGCCCCTGCTGCAGCAGGACTTGGGCGGCAATGGCCAGGTCATTGAAAATACAGAAGCCGGAGCCGTAGGTGGGAAAGGCGTGGTGGGTGCCGCCGGCGGTATTGCAAGCCAGGCCGTGGCGCAGGGCCAACTGGGCGGTCAGGACGGTGCCGCCCACGGCTCGACAGGTGCGCCGCACCAGCTCAGGGCTCCAGGGCAGGCCGATGCGCCGCTGCAGCTTGGCTTCCAGGGATCCCTCACAGTAGGCCCGCACGTACTCTGGCGTGTGCACCGATTCGATCCAAGCCAGGGGAGGCAGCTCCGGCTGATGCACTTGCTGAGAGCGGATCACCCCTTCCCGCAGCAGCAGCTCGTGCAGGAGGCGGAATTTGGGCATAGGAAAGCGATGGCCCGGCGGCAGGGGGGCGCTGTAGTCGGGGTGGTAAACGACGGGCAAAGACATTCAAAGCAACCGGATTGACGGCGGTGGGCATAGCCTATGACAGCTTCAGTGCTTATGGTAGAGGTAGCCCGCTCCTGTCAGATCCCTGCGGAAGTCTTGCTCTGTTCTCTTCTCTGGATTGCCGCGATTTCCTATGTTCACTTCCTCGGATCCCTTTTTGGATCGCCTCTTGGCCCAGCGCTATCGCCTCACCCATCTGCTGGGGCAAGGAGGCATGGGGCGGGTCTATTTGGCCCAAGATCTGCTCTTTGGCGGGGTGGAAGTGGCCGTTAAGCTGCTCTCCCAGCCGGCAATGGACGAGCAGGCCCGCCTGCGCTTCGAGCGGGAAGCGAAAGCCTGCGCCGCTTTGGGCCAAAAGAGCCTGCACATTGTCAAGGTGAGCGACTACGGCATCACTGCCGATGAGGTGCCCTTCTATGTGATGGAATACCTGAACGGCCAAACCCTCAAGGATATTCTGGCGGCGGGACCTCTGCCTCTGGAGCGCTTTTTTCGGCTGGCCCGCCAAATTGGCCTGGGGCTCAAAGCAGCCCACGAAGGGATCCTCTTGGAAGGGCAGCGGATCCAGGTCATCCACCGCGACCTCAAGCCGGCCAACGTGATCGTGGTGGCCGACGAGAGCTTGGGGGAGCTGGCGAAGCTGGTAGATTTCGGCATTGCCAAGCTGCTCAACACCCGTGAGTCGCTGAGCCTCACCCACGCCTACTTGGGGACGCTGGCCTACTCCTCCCCAGAGCAATTGGAAGGGTTGCCGCTGGATGCCCGCTCCGACATCTACAGCTTCGGGATCATCCTCTACCAGATGGCGTCCGGCCAGATGCCTCTCCAGCCCACCACGGAATCTTTCCCGGGCTGGTACCAGGCCCACCACAAGCAGCGCCCCCTGCCTCTGGAAGAGCTGGGACTGCCCGCTGGCCTCTCCGACCTCATCCTCAGTTGTTTGGCCAAAGATCCAGCCGCCCGTCCGCCCACGGTGGCCAATGTGTTGGCAGAGCTGGAGCGCATCCAAGCCGGGATCCAAAGTTCCGCCCCTGTTGCCTTTCCATCGCCAGGGATCCGTGGCGCCTCGCTTCGGGATCCTGCTCCTTTAGCCACAGCCGGCACGCTGCGTCTCAGGCCCGTGACAGGGGCCACTGCGGCGGAAAACAGGGGACCCCTGCGCCTGATCCCCTTCTTGGCGGGCGGGCTGCTGGGCTGGGCCCTCGTGAGTTGGGGGTCGGGGCGGTTTCTGCAGCGCCCTGCGCCTCCGGTGATCTCCGGCTCTCGCCCCTCGCCAGCTCCCACGGAGTTAGAGGATGAGCGCCCCGGAGCGGGTGCGCAGCCCGATACGGCCCCTGAACCTCTTGCTCTGGAGCGGGTCAACGGCGGTGCTGCCCAGGACGCCGGCAAGAGGGAGCGGGATCCGGCGCCGGAGCTAGAGCCCTACGCCAGCAGCGAGCCGGTGTTGCGCGCCTTCCCTCTCCAGACTTCCCGCGAGGTGGTGCGGGCCGCCCTGGGATCCCCCAGCCAGCAGGGGCGGGGCGCCTGGCCCAACACCGTGTACGACCTGTACCGCTTGGGCGGCATGAACTTGAGCCTCACCTACGACGAATCCAGCCTGGCGCTGCAACAAATCGAGGCCACCATCGCCGACGACGTGCCCGCCCCGCAGGCGGAAGGGCTGCTGGAAGACATGCTGCAGGCCCCCTTGCCCCCCCAGTTGCAGCGAGAACTGCAGGCGGTGCGGGAAAACCGTTCTGAGCGCGTCCAGTTCCGCTCCGGCTCTTGGTCTGGCCTCGTCGAGCGCACCCCCCAGGGCCACCTCTACCTGGCCGTTTGGGATCCCCCGCCCAGCCCTTCACCTTCCCCGCCCACCGTCCCCGTTGCCCAGCCCCGTCCGGCCCCTCGCTCCAGACCAGCCGCTGCCGGCCCTCGTCCCGGCCAGACCATGCAGGAGCTGCTGCGCCGTACGCGCGAACTGCGGGGAGATTGAGCCATGTCTGCTTCCGAAGACAAAAAGTCGCTGTTGAACACCGTTGTCCACTTCTTCAAAACCCTGGCAATGGGGCGGCCTTTCCCTGCTGGGCCCACTGCCCTCCTCAAGCCCCCCGACCCTCCCCCGCCCAAGCGCCCGGTGCGCCTGCGGATTACTTGGCCGGGAGAAGCTCCCCAGGTGTTTGTCCTGCAGGGATCCGACATTCTGGGTCGCAGCCAGACAGTGGCCACCATCCGCATCCCCGCCCCTGCGGTGAGCCATCTGCACGCCTGCGTTCGCCCGCGTCCGGGTTGGCGTCTGCCCGGCCTGGGGTGGCGGATCCCGTTGCCCCCGATTCTCTACTGGCTGGGGTGGAACGCCGGTCGCTACCAACTGGAAGATCAAGACTCCACCAACGGCGTCTTTCGCCTCAAGCCCTTTGGCGGCGCCGAGCGGGTGCGGCGGGTGATCCTGCGCCATGGCCAGCGACTCAGCCTTGGCCCGCCCCGGGATCCGGAGAGCGTGTTTATTCAAGTGTTGGATCCACCGCCGCCGCAGGTGTACGGGGTGCGCGGCTGCCTGATCCTGATGGCGCTCTTGGGGCTGGGGGCGAGGATTTGGATCGGCCACGAGTGGAGCAAGTTCTCAGTAGAACCGCCGCTCGCCGCCGATCGCAACCCCCTCATCGTCCTGGCCGGGGATCGGCAAACCGAACTGCGCCGCCACCAGGGGGATACCTACCGGGAGCTGCCCAACCTGGAGGCCTTCGGCCCGATTCTGCCCAAGGTGGTGGTGGCCGCCGAAGATCACCGCTTCTACTCCCACTTCGGGGTCGATCTGCTGGGCATTGGCCGCGCCTTTTGGGTCAACCTGCGCTCCGGGGAAGTGCAGCAGGGGGGCAGCTCCATCAGCCAGCAACTGGCCCGCACCGTGTTGCGCGACTACACCGGCTCAGGCAACACCTTTGGCCGCAAGCTGCGGGAGGCTGTTGCCGCCCTCAAGCTGGAGCGGCGCTACAGCAAAGACGAAATCCTCACCCTCTACCTCAACAACGTCTACCTGGGCAACGGCATCTACGGCTTTGAGACCGCCGCCCAGTTCTACTTCGGGATCCCCAGCCGCCAGCTCAGCCTTTCCGAAGCCGCCACCCTGGCCGCCATCCTGCCTGCTCCCAATGCCTTTAACCCCATCGCCAACTACGATGCCGCCGTGCGGGGCCGGGATCGGGTGTTGGATCGCCTCAGCGAGCTCCAAGTCTTCCCAGAAGAGGAGATTCGGCGGGCCCGGCGCAGCCGCCTCACCCTCAACCCCAATCTGCGCTCCCAGACCTCGACGGTTGCCCCTTACTTCTACAGCACCGTCTTCCAGGAGCTGCGGCAGCTTCTGGGCCAAGACCTCTCGGCAGAGGGCAACTTCATCATCGAGACCACACTGCATTTGCCCTACCAGCGGCTGGCGGAGCAGGCCCTGGCCCAAACGGTGCGCGAGGCGGGCTCCCGCCTGGGCTTCAGTCAGGGTGCCCTAGTCAGCCTCGACAGCCGCAACGGCGAGATCTTAGCTCTCGTGGGCGGGATCGACTACAACGCCAGCCCCTTCAACCGGGCTACCCAAGCCCAACGGCAGCCGGGATCCACCTTCAAAGTCTTCACCTACGCCGCCGCCCTCAGCCAGGGGATCCCGCTTTCGCAGGTGCTCTCCTGTGAGCCGCTTACTTGGGGCAACCTCACCTTTCAGGGCTGCCGCTCGGGAAGTGCCCCCATGGACTTGGCCCGCGGCTTGATCCTCTCCGAAAACGTAATCGCCCTGCGGTTGGCCCAACAGGTGGGGCTGGAGCAGGTGGTGGCCATGGCGCGGCAAATGGGGATCCAATCCCCCTTGCAGCCCTATCCTTCCCTGGTACTCGGCACGATGGAGGTGAACCTGCTGGAGCTGACCGCGGCCTTTGCTCCTTTGGCCAATCGCGGCCTTTGGTCCAGGCCCCACACCATCCGCCGCATCCTGGATAGCAGCGATTGCGCCAACCCCGACGACTTTCGCACCTGCCGCGAGATCTACCCAGGCCGCGAGGATCCCCGCTCGCAGCGGCTGGTTTTGTCGGCAAGCGTCGCCCAGCAGATGACCGCCGTATTGCAAGGCGTGATCCGCTCCGGCACCGGCACTGCCGCTCGCCTTGGGATCGGAGAAGCGGGCAAAACCGGCACCACCACCGCCAACAAGGATCTGCTCTTTATCGGCTACACACCCAACCCGCCTCTGGTAACCGGCATTTGGCTGGGCAATGATGACTCCAGCCCAACGCGAGGGAGTAGCGGCATCGCCGCTCAAACTTGGGGAAGTTACATGAGGCAAGTCATTCAATAGCTCGCCAAAGCCAATCAGACAACTCCACATCCCGACAACTCGACAAATAGACGCTTTGCCTCCCTCACCCCCAGCCCTCACCCCCGGCCCCTCTCCCAGAGGGAGAGGGGAGTTAGAGCGGCGCGTCCGCGACAGCGTTGCGGAGCGATAACGACGTAGAGAAACGTTTCATTGCTATTTGAAATGGCTATAAGCTGGAAAAGGCTGTAACCTAAGCCGATTAAGTCTTCGGGCTGTTGTCAGAACTGTCTCTGAAGTCCGAGTAACAGAAACGGGGAAGATCAGCAGGATTTGCGGAGAATGGTCGCGATCTGGATTAGGGCTTCTTGAAACACCTCTCGCTCTGGCTGACCTTGCTTGAGCTGGTATTCCAGTTGCAAAAGTTGCTGCATTGCCTTCAGCAGAGCTGCGCTTTCCAGGGATCCCACCTCTTTCTGTAAAAAGTAAACTCGGTTGGGGTTGGCGATCTCTGCTTTTTGGGCGATGACTTTGGGATCCCGTTCTCCCTCCTCCAGCAGCAGCCGTACCCACAGCCAGGTGCGGAATTGGCCCACCAACACTGCCAGGATCTTCAGGGCCGGCTCGTTGTGATCCAGCAGATGGGCCAGGATGGGCAGGGCCTGATCCAAGTTGCCCTGGCGCAGGGCGGCCGCCAGTTGAAAGCTGTTGTAGGCGCTGGCGGGAACCAAGGCCTCGATTTGCTCAGGGGAGATGGGATCCTCTTGAGCGGCTGTAAACAGAGCCAGCTTTTCCAATTCCATCGCCAAGCGGCGGGAGTCGTTGCCCACCGCCTCGGCCAACTTCTGGGCTGCCGCCGGGCTGAGCTTGAGATGCCGTTGCCGGGCTTCGCTGTATACCTGTCTAAGAATGCCCTCTTCATCCCAGGGAGGCAGTTGGGGAAACTCGCGGACGATGGCCACTTTCTTGAGGATTTTGGTGGATTTGAGGCGTCCGTCCGGCTTGCTGCTGCTGGTTAACAGCAAATGTGTCGTGGGGGGCAACTGGGCCAGGGTGCGCTCCACTGCTTCCCACAGCTCTTCCGGGCAATGTTGGGTGAGTGTCGTCTCCTCCAGCCAAACCAGGCGGGCGTTGGATCCCAGGGGCGGCGTCATGGCCTGGCTGAGGCCGACAAGCGTCGATTCCGGTGGCAGGCGATCGTAATTAAAAGCAGCCCAATCGGGATCCAGCACTTGATCCCGCAACTGCTGCACCGCCTGCATCAGCCGATAGGTGTCATCTCCCCAGTAAAGGTAGACGGGCATAATACCCTAGCCCCCTCATCAACGCTCTGGCTGGATCCCTGGCCAACCTGTTTGATTGAGGCGGCTGCAGATCCCAGCAAGTTGCTCAGCCTCCGCAGAGCCGCCACTGCAACTGGTCTCCAGCCCTTTTCCGTGGTTTCTCTAGGCGTTATTTTACGTAAATCAACGCGCATGCTCCCGCCCTTTGTCCGGGATCCCCCAGAAAAAACCGGGCCAGGTTCAAGCCTCTTCCCTCTCTCTGAAAAAAGGTGCCAGCTTTGCATGATCTTTGATTTGGCCCTAGCTTGGCAAATTCTGTGTTCCCACTGAAGAAAGATCATCAATCTTCTCCTAGATTGAGCTTAGGGATAGGCATCGGGAGGGGGTTGCGAACGATGGACACCATTGGCGAACTGGAGTTCAAGGTACAGGTTCTGGCTCGCTGCCTGGGATCTGCTTTGGGTTTAGGCCGTCCTACCCGTGTTCAGATTCATTATTGCGATCCTCAAACCTTGAATGCAGACAAATCGGGATCGGTGATTTCTCCTTTCGATTCCCCAAGAAGTTAAGGGATCTCAGTTTCGCCCGTTGGCCTCGGTTGCCTAAGTGATGTTTCGAGCTTGGTCTCGACAAGGCTATCAAAATCTCTGGATACCTCTCGGCCAAAAAGAGACGGGTGGGCAGTTTAATGGGGGGATAATTCCCCCCAAATTTGTTTCGTCTTGGGCTGCCTCTAAAACAACCAGTCCTGAAGCCAAGCCCAGGAAGAAAAGATTAGCCTTCTAGAAAGGGGATCCCTCTTGCCTTCCCGCCCTTGCTCCTGTCCGCTGGGGATATAAACTCGGAAGATGAGCTGAAGCCTAGGGTGTTGGAAGGAGTCATGCAACGAGCAACGCAAGCATGGCGCGGCCTGCTGCTGCGGGATTTCTCTATCGAGTCCTGGTGGCAGGGCAGCCTTTTGAGCCGAGTGTCGGGATCCCTGCGGCAGTGGGGCAAAAGCAGCCGGCTCGTCCAAACCTTGGATTGGATCGGTTTGGGCCTGGTGCTGCTCTACTGGTTTTTTTCGGCCCAAAGCTCCACCGGCATCCTAGGTCTGATTTTGCTGGCTATGGCGGCGCTTGTGGTCTTGGGCTGGCTGGTGGAAACCCCGAATTGGCTGCCCGTCCATCTGCCCCTAGGCCTGTTTTGGGGCATAGCCACCCTGGCCACAATCCTGTCGCCGGTTCCCTATGCAGCGCGGGACGGCTGGCTGAAGTTGACGCTCTACCTGGCCGGCTATCTGCTGCTGCAGCGTCTGCTTCGCCAACTGCAGTTCCGGGATTGGATCGTCGGATCCCTGCTCTTGGTCAGCTTGGGGATGGGGGTCTATGGCCTGCGGCAATACTTTTACGGGGCTGCCGAGCTAGCCACCTGGGTGGATCCGGAATCGGGCTTGGCAGGCCTGACGCGGGTGTACAGCTTTCTGCGCAACCCCAATTTGTATGGGGGCTACCTGGTTCCGCTCCTCCCTCTGGGGCTGGCTGCCACTTGCATCTGGCCGGGCTGGGGGATCAAGCTCTTGGTTGGGTTTACAACTGCCGTCAACTTCATCTGCCTGATGCTGACCTACAGCCGCGGCGCCTGGATTGGCGGCCTAGCAGCGCTGGGAATGATGGCGGTGCTGCTGGCGCAATGGCAAACCCCCCACTTGCCAGCCCGTTGGCGACGTTGGACGCTGCCGGCTCTGTTGGGAGGGGGGGCAGCCACGTTGTTGCTTGCGATCGTAACAGTACGCCCCCTGCGGCTGCGGGCTCAGAGCCTCTTTTGGGGACGGCTGGACACCAGCAACAATTTTCGCCTCAACGTCTGGGCCGCCGCGCTGGACATGATCCGCGACTTTCCCATCTTGGGGATCGGCCCCGGCAATGTCGCCTTCAACCGCGTCTATCCCCTCTACCAGCGGGGCAACTTCAGCGCCCTTGGGGCCTACTCGGTGCCGCTGCAACTCGCCGTGGAGACAGGCTTCATCGGATCCCTAGCTTTTGCCTGGTTTTTGCTGGTGCTCTGGGATCACGGCTGGAGAGGCTGGAACACTTTGCTCAGCTCCCGGGATCCCGAGGGCCTGTGGGTGGCAGCAGGCTTAGCGGCTTGCACCGGCATGATGGCCCACGGCCTAGTGGATACCATCTGGTACCGTCCCCAGGTACAAATGCTGTGGTGGCTGGCGGTGGCCCTCGTCACAGCCAGTCTGGGTTCTCCTCGATCCTCAACGGCCGCTGAAAGACCCAGCTCGTGAGATGCCGGCGCAGACTTCTTAGAGTGGCCCGGGCTTGGCCTTCTGGTCTTGACGAGAGCAAATCTAGAGTGGTAGGCATTCTCAGTAGAGGAACGAAAATGTATCTAGATTTACAATTTGCAGGTTTTAGTAGTGTTAGAAATTAGCGGAATTGCTGGGGATATGGGAGGCCAATGAAAAAGATCGAAGCTGTAATTCGGCCCTTCAAGCTAGATGAGGTGAAAATTGCCCTGGTCAACGCCGGCATCGTCGGCATGACGGTGAGCGAAGTGCGGGGTTTTGGTCGACAAAAGGGACAGACCGAGCGCTATCGGGGATCCGAGTACACGGTAGAGTTCCTGCAAAAACTGAAGGTGGAGATCGTGGTCGAAGATGACCTGGTGGATACGGTGGTCGAGAAGCTGATCGCGGCGGCTCGCACCGGCGAAATCGGGGACGGCAAGATTTTCATCAGCCCTGTCGAGAAAACCATTCGCATCCGCACCGGCGAACTCAACCAGGACGCCCTGTAGAGAAGGTGAAGGTCTTGGAGCCTGGGTAGCTCGACCCGAGTCCCAGGCTGGCTTGCAGTGGGCAAATGAGGGATTTTTGCCCTATCTACTAGTGCGTTGTGAAAAGTACCGTCACTTTAGGTAAGTCGAAAAGCATGTCTACAACGATGATCCAAAAGCATAAGAACCCGCTACCTCAGCGGCTTGGGCGACTGGCCAAGTGGAGTCTAACTGCTGCTCTGACGATTTCGCTGGTTTTCCTATTGGGCCAGGGGAGTGCCTTCGCCCAGGACGCGGAAGTCGTACAGGAACATGCTGACATTGTCTGGACGCTGGTGGGGGCAGCCTTGGTGTTCTTCATGCAGGCGGGGTTCGCCATGGTGGAGACGGGCTTTACCCGCGCCAAAAATGCCGCCAACATCATGATGAAAAACCTGATGGACTTTTGCATGGGCTGTTGCGCCTTTTGGTTCATCGGGTTTGGCCTGATGTTTGGAGAAAATACTGGCTTCTTTGGCAGGAGCTGGTTTGCTTTCAGTTGGCAGCAAGCCCACGAAGCAGGGGATTGGCCCTTCACCTTCTTTGTCTTCCAGATGGTGTTTGCCGCCACCGCTGCCACCATTGTTTCCGGGGCCATGGCGGAGCGCACCAAGTTCGTGGCCTACCTCATCTACTCTGTCGTCATCTCTGGGCTGATCTACCCCATCTCGGGGGGCTGGGCCTGGAATGGTCTCTTCGGCGACTACAACGGTGGCACTAGCGGCTGGCTGGAAAATCTGGGCTTCATCGACTTTGCCGGTTCGGGCGTAGTGCATTTGGTGGGGGGCGCTTCCGCCTTGGCCGGGGCCATGGTGCTTGGCCCTCGCATCGGCAAGTACGGCCCCAACGGCGAGCCGCGGGCGATTCCCGGCCACAACCTGCCCCTAGGGATGCTGGGAGTGTTTATCCTCACCTTGGGTTGGATTGGGTTCAACGCTGGCTCGACCACAGCCGCCAGCCCCGATATCGGCTGGATTGCCATGAACACGCTGCTAGCCGCTTCGGCAGGGGCCATTGGGGCGATGATCACCTGCTGGGCGCATTTTGGCAAGCCGGATATGACCTTTGCCGCCAACGGGGTGCTGGCCGGCTTGGTAGGGATCACCGCTCCTTGCAACACTGTCCACCCTCTGGGAGCTTTGATCATCGGTTCGGTGGCCGGGATCCTGGTGGTCATCTCGGCGGTGATTCTGGATACGGTGCTGAAGATTGACGACCCGGTGGGCGCCGTTTCGGTACACGGCACCTGCGGTATTTGGGGGGTGTTGGCAGCAGGGATCCCTTGGTTTGCCCACGCCGATTCAGGGGTGACCTGGGCGCAATTTGGGGTACAAGTTGTGGGCGCTCTAGCCTATTTCTTCTGGCCTTTCCTCACCTGCTTGATCCTGTTTTTGATCCTCAAGGCAACCGTTGGCCTGCGCACCAGTGCCGAAGAGGAGCTGGCCGGCTTGGATGTGGGCGAGCATGGTAACGTGGCCTACCCGGATTTTGTGATTGCTTCCGCCGAGTTGGACCAACCTTGAGGCGGCACCCCGGCTCTGAGGGGGATCCAGCGGCACCAATCGCCACTGTCAACGATGAGGAGGGCCAAGCCTGGCCCTCCCTGGCTGTAAACTGGGATGCGGTTGGATGCACTTTTGGATCCCATGCACCTGTTGATCCCGGCGGCCGGGAGTGGCAAGCGGATGGGGGCGGCGGTCAACAAGCTGTTGCTGCCGCTTTTGGGCCAGCCCATCTTGGCTTGGACGTTGCAGGCGGCGGATCGGGCCGGTTCTATTGAGTGGATCGGCATTCTCTCCCAGCCCGGCGATTGGCCGGCCATGGAGCAGATCCTGGCGTCCATCGAGCTGTCCACGCCGGTGCAGCTTCTGCAAGGAGGGGCGACGCGGCAGGAGTCGGTTTACAGGGGGGTGGAGTATCTCTATGGGTTGGGAACGGTGGAGCGGGTGCTGATCCACGATGGAGCCCGCTGCTTGGCCACCCCTGAATTGTTCGATCGCTGCAGCGCCGCTCTGGAGCAGGTGGACGGCTTGATTGCGGCGATCCCTGTCAAGGATACGATCAAAGTCACCGAGACCGGCCCCAAGGGGATCCAAATCCAATCGACACCGGAGCGCAGCCGGCTGTGGGCAGCTCAGACACCGCAGGGGTTTCGCCTGTCGCTCTTGTGGCAAGCCCATCGGGAGGCGCTGGCCCAGGGGTGGCAGGTAACCGATGACGCAGCCCTGTTCGAGAAGCTGGGTTGGCCGGTTTACATCGTGGAAGGGGAGGAGTCTAACCTGAAGTTAACCACCCCCTGGGATCTGGTGCTGGCCGAGCAAATTCTACAGCAGCGCCTTGAGCTGGCGCGTTAGCTTAATCCCTTACTCTCTGTCGCCCTCACCCCCAACCCCTCTCCCAAAAGGAGAGGGGAGTTTTGGGGGATCGGCTGCTGTTAGGATGCAGGCTGCTGGGGCGAGAGGAGAGCAGATGAGCGAGGAGACTTCGTCCTACTGGCCTGTGCACATTGTCGGCGCCGGCCCCGGGGATCCCGAGCTGATTACCCTGCGGGGCCAGAGAGTGCTCGCGGAAGCAGATGTAGTATTCTACACAGGCTCTTTGGTGCCGGAGGGGCTGCTGACCCATTGTCGCCCTGGGGTGGAGGCCATCGATACACGCGCTTTCACCTTGGAAACGCTGCTGCCCCAGATGGTGGAGCGGGTCAAGGCAGGGCGGCGGGTGGTGCGGCTGCAGGATGGGGATCCGTCTCTTTACGGCGCTCTGCACGAGTTGCTGATTCGGCTGGCGGAGGCCGGGATCCCGTTTGAGATCGTGCCGGGGGTGAGCGCCTTTCAACTGGCAGCCGCCCGTCTGCAGGTGGAGCTAACGGTGCCGGAGCTGGTGCAGACGATCATCCTCACCCGCGCCAGTGGCCGGACGCGTGTGCCGGCAGCGGAAGCCCTGGCCAGTCTGGCGGCCCACCGCGCCTCTTTGTGTCTGTATCTGAGCGCCCGCCATGTGGAACAGGCCCAGGCGGATCTAATGACCCACTATCCCGCCGATACCCCTGTGGCCATTTGCTACCGTCTGGGCTGGCCGGACGAGCGAATCTGGCTGGGATCCCTGGCGGAGATGGCGGCCCTCACCCGGCAAGCCAGCCTGGAACGCACCGTGCTCTACCTCATCAGTCCCGCCCTACGGGGCTTGGCAGGAGCCGGCTCGGCCCGCTCGCGGCTCTACAGCCCTGACCACGCCCACCTCTTCCGCCCCAAAATTGGCCGGCGGGCCCATTTGTAACAGACTCTTTCAGTATATTGACGGATGACGGCAGGCTGAACATAATGACGATGAGGCAGCAAGATGAGGTCAAATACTTTGGCTTCTGGCTGCAGAGCGCCCATCTTTGCCAAAAGAAGTGGATCCCTTTTGGGGTTGTTGCAAGACTTTTTTTCTCCCTCTTTCTAGCCTTATGCTTATGGATGACTCATCTGCTGCTCGCAGCGTGGAAACCTTGATCGCGGCTTTGCAGAAGGCCCTTGCTCCCCTGCCAAGCCGTTCGGCGCTGAAACAAGATGTCCTTTACCTGATGGTGGAGCTCCCACAGCAGGGACTGTTCAGCCGCTCTATGGTGTTGCAGCGGGTTGCCGACCAATTGGAAGGCGCGCCGGTGCAGGGAGTCAGCCAACTGGTGGTGTACGGTCGGCTGCAGGGAGAAACACAGCCGCAGTGGAAAAAAGTCTTCTATTTGTCTTCTGGGAAAAGCGGTGCCGACGCCACGCAGATTGTATTGCCGGACGCCAAGATTTCCGAGATCAAGGTGCTGGATGCCCAAAAACCTGTTGTGGATCCCGATGGCAGCTCTGATTTTCGCAAAGTTAAAACTCTAGAGGCGCCGGTTCCCAAAACCCAGAAAGAGCGACGCTCAGAGCCTGACCCAAGTCAGTCTCCTGCTGCTCATGGCTCTGCACAGGCCCAAGCTGGGATCCCGACCTCTCCGCCCACGACTGCCCCTGCTCGCCCCAGTTCTCCCATCAGCCTTCCGGTCAACGTTCAGGCGCTTGGCCAGCAGTTGCACCAACCTACCCTACGACCCTTCCTGGGGGGAGCCCTGGCTTTGTCTCTCCTGCTGGGGGCCGGGTTGGTGGTGCATTCTTTCCGGCAGCCCGACGTCCCTGCCCGGGCCAGATCGCTGGGAGTAGGGATCCCTCTGTTGCTCCTGGCTGCAGGGGGGGGCTGGCTGGGGTGGAAAGGCCGGCGTGCTGTCAACACCTTTAAGCGAGAGGGATCCTCTGATCCTTTGGCAGAAGGTTTGTCCTTTTTACAGGCCAATCAAGTTCCTGAGGCAGTGGAGCGGTTTCAGGAGGCCCTGTCCCTCACCCAGGGATCTGCTCAAGTTGAGATCCATAGCCTGCTCGGCCAAGCCTGGGCCGAGAAAGGCAACTGGGCAGAAGCCTTGGCCCAGCAACAAAAGGCCCTTGAGTTGGATCCCCACTTCAGCCAGGCCCACCTCCGTATTGCTCAAATTCGCCTCAAGTTGGGGCAATGGGACGAGGCGATCGATTCCTGTTGGTCTGCTTTGGAATTGAACGATCGCCTGGGCCTGGCCCACCACCTGATGGGGCAAGCGCTGATGCGCAAGGGCCAGTTGAAAGCGGCAATAGCAGCTTTTCAAACCGCCCTCAATCTCGATCTGGATCCCGAATTAGCCGCTGCTGTGCGGGTGGATCTGGGCTTGGCCATGGTTCATGCGGGGCGTCTGGCCCAGGCTGGCCAAGAGTTCAGCCAGGTGCTCCTCTCCGGCAGCTCCTCCAAGCTCCAGCAGGGCCGCGCCTACTACGGGCTGGGCTTGGTCTTAGCGGCCCAGGAGCAGCACAACGAAGCCATCAAGAGCTACCAGCGAGCTCTGGGGCTGGTGCCCAACTTGCCTGAGGCGGTTGCTGCCATCGGCTTGTCCTATTTGAGTCAAAAACACCGCGACGCCTCCGGGCGCAAGTTTGTCTGGCCCCAGCAGGTGCAAGAGGCTGTGCAACAGTTTGAACAAGCGTTAAGAGAAGACCCAGATTTGCCCGAAGCCCACTTTGGCTTGGGGGAAGTGGCCCGTATCAAGGGGGATCTGAGCTCGGCGGTGTCCAGCTATCAACGGGCGATGCGCAGCAACGGCAGCTACGGCATGGCCCACTATCGCGTGGGATCCGTCTTGGCCCGCCAAGGCAAGCTGGAGCAGGCCATCGATCACTTTCGCTCGGCTTTGGAAATTTCTCCCAACTTCCCCGAAGCCAGAGGGAGCCTGCAGCGGCTTCTCTCCAAGCAGATGGAAGAGGTGCATACCGACCTACTGCCCGTGTAAAGATGGGAGCTGATCGACGCTGAGGGATCCCGGTTGCCGCCCGACAAGGTGCGCGCCCGCCTGCGAGAGGTTGCCGCTCCAGCCATGAAGGGAGCCCTGCCCACAGTGGTCTTGGCCGGATGTGGCTATGGGGCCATCGACGCCTTGCGGGCCCTCAAAGGGCAAGCGCGGGTGATCGCCATCAATCCCCACCCCTACATCGTCAACTCGGGCATGTCCACGCGGCTGCTGAGCGGTCGGTTTTCCCTGGATCTGGTGCGGATCCCGCTGCTGGAGCACGTTCAAGCCAATGGTGCCCAGTTTCTGCCGGGACGAGTAACCCACATGCAGCCGCAGGCGCAAACCCTGACCCTGGAAGGCGCAGGCGGGATCCAAACCCTTGCCTACGATTACCTGTTGGTGAATGTGGGGCGGGAGCTGCGTCCCATCGACGGGATGCAACATGCCTTCGCCATTCGACCGGCGGAGCAACTGGTGGCCGCCCAAACCTGGATCCGGCAGTGCTGGCAGCGGGCGGCCCAGGGAGATCCGACGCCGGGCCTGCTGACCTTTGTGGTGGTGGGGGGAGGTTGCACCGGCACAGAGCTGATGGGAGAGCTGTACGACCTCTGCCGCGAGATGAGCGCAGCAACGGGGATCCCTTTGGCGCGGGCCCGCCTGCTCCTGATCCATGGCCAGGCCCATCTGGTCGAGGGCTTCTCAGAACGCTTCCGCCAGGAGGTGGAAAGGGAGATCCGCCGCTTGGGGGTAGAGATCTGGGCGGAGCGCCGGGTAAAAGCCTTCGGGCCACAGCAAGTTTGGCTAGAGGATGGCAGCGAGCTGGTGGCCCAGACCCGCCTATGGGCGGGTGGGTTGCAGGCGCCCGCCTGGCTGAGAAGCTGCGGCCTGCCGCTGGGGCCGACGGGATCCCTGCTGGTGGATGAGTGCCTGCGGGTGCAGGGGGCAGAGCGCATCTTGGCCTTAGGGGACTGCGCCGACTTTGTCTGGGGATCCCGGCTCTTGCCCAAGATCGGCGTGTACGCGGTGCGCCAGGGGCCGATTGCAGCACAAAACCTGCTGCGGCTCATCCGCGGCCAACCCCTGCTTCCCTACCGACCCCAGGCCACTGTGTTTGTCTGCGTTACGATGGGAAACCGGGTTGCCGTCGCCGAGAAGGGCAGGTGGGTCTGGCGCGGCTACCTGGCCACGCTGCTGAAAAACCTGTTCGATTGGCTCTACATGCGCCAACGCAAGCCCGTGCGCTGGCAGGCGTTTTTCTACTAAATCTCTACAGAGAACGGGGTTAAGATTAAGTTACAGATTGGCCGGAATGGGCTAGCTTCCTCGGCTTCTCGATCTCGACCCTATCGCCCTTCAACCCTCAAAAGCTCTTGACGCTCTCCGGCCCAAGCAGCGACCAAGCGGGAACAACAATGCCTCTCGATAACCTGCGCGGACTCTATCAGCAAGTCATTCTGGAGCGGTACAAAAAGCCCCGCAACTTCGGCAAAGTGGATCCGGTTCATCGCCACCAACGCGGCCACAACCCTTCCTGTGGCGACACCATCGACCTCACCTTGCAACTGGATCCGGATCAAGAGCGAATTGTCGATGTCAAGTTCGAGGGCGAAGGCTGCGCTATTGCCCTGGCCTCTGCCGATCTCATGGCTGACGCCGTGCGGGGGCGCACCATCCCCGAAGCGTTGCAGTTGGTGGATCACTTCCAAGCCATGATGCGCGGCGGCGCTGAGTTTCCGCGGGAGCAGCGGGCCTTGAACGCCATGAAGGGAGTTGCCCAATTTCCGGTGCGCATCAAGTGCGCCAACCTGGCCTGGCATGCCCTCAAACACGCGCTGGAATCGCCCGAACCCAGTGGATCCCCGGACAACCCAGGTTTTGTGAGCAACGAAAACACTGACTAGGTTTCGCCCTCTGGGGGCAACGTAGGGGATCCCTGTTATCCAGGAAACTTCGAGGATCAGGGATGCCAGGGTGCCTCTTTGGCTCGTCTGGGAGCCAATGGCCTCAGCAGCAAGCCCTTCAACGCCGCCACTCTGGCCGCCGCAATCGCGGCTCTGCTGAGCTGGGATCCCTGAACCTGCCCCCCCAGATCCGTAGGATCCCCGCCGCTATCCGCCAAATGGCGTAGAAAAATCCTATAAATCGCGTACGTAGATCCTCGGTGTTTTACGTTTTTTTACGGATATCCAGGCTATAATGGGAACGTGAACGTTGGAAATACGGAGGAAACGCAGATGCAAGCTGGTGTCGATCTAACGCTAGACTACCGTACTTACCGCATAGCGGCCCTGTTGAGCGAGAGCTTTTCTTTGGGAGCACTGCTGGGAGTATCCCTCAAGTGGCAGGGTGAGGCCTCTTCTGAGGACGAGCCGCGGGCCGGAGTTTCCCGCCTCTCGCTGGAGCAGATTAAGCAGCGCTATCTCGTTCCTCGGCGCAAGTGACTGTCCTCCCGTAAAACCAGCTTTTGAACGCTAACCCCTCAAACGGAAAAGGTCATGAACACCGGTCTTGATTTTCCTCCTGTTGCTTCCAGCATTCGAGAAATTGTGGAGCAGGTGCTCTGCAGCGGCTTCCTCAGCCTAGGACAAGAAAACCAGATCAACGAGCTGCTCTTTCAGCGGCGCTACTCCGAGGCCGACCTGGAAATGCTGGATCGCCTGACTTTGGCGTTGCTAAATCGGCAGATCGAAGTGGAAAAAAGTTTTGTAGCAAAAGCTGCCTGACCGCCAAAACGCATCAAGTTCCTCCAAAGCAACAGGGGATCCTCTGCGGATCCCCTTACCTGTCGATTGAGCTAGAGTCTCCTCAGCAAACGCCGAGGAGTTCTGGGCTGCAGCGGCCGGGTGTGAGGGCTAGACCGCGACGGTCTTCTTCACCTGAGCTGCCAAAGCGCCAGAAGCATACTTGGCTGCCATCTCATCCAAGGTAACCACCGGAACCTTGGTGCCATGGCCGGCACAGCCGAAGGCGATGTAGCGCTCAGCGCACACTTTTTGCATTTCCTTAATAGAAGGCTTGAGGAAAGAGCGGGGATCAAAGTCTTTCGGATTTTCGGCCAGGGCGCGGCGCACGGCAGCCGTGATGGCCAGGCGGTTGTCGGTGTCGATGTTGACTTTGCGCACCCCGTTTTGGATGCCCCGCTGAATTTCTTCCAGCGGCACGCCGTAGGTCTCGGGGATGGAGCCGCCGTACTGGTTGATGATGTCGATCAACTCCTTAGGCACCGAGGAGGAACCGTGCATCACCAGGTGGGTGTTAGGCAGGCGGCGGTGGATCTCGGCGATGCGCTCCATGTCGAGAATGTCGCCGGTGGGCTTGCGGGAGAACTTATAGGCGCCGTGGCTGGTGCCAATGGCTACAGCCAGCGCATCCACCTGAGTTCGCTCCACAAAGTCCACCGCTTGGTCGGGGTCGGTGAGCAGTTGGTCGTGGCTGAGGGCCCCTTCAGCACCGTGACCATCTTCTGCTTCGCCACGGCCTGTCTCCAGGGATCCCAGGCAGCCCAGTTCCCCTTCCACGCTCACCCCAATTGCGTGGGCCACTTTCACCACTTCGGAGGTAACGGCCACGTTGTACTCGTAGCTGGCCGGCGTTTTGGCATCTTCTTTGAGGGAGCCATCCATCATGACGCTGGTGAAGCCGTTGCGGATGGCAGAGTAGCAGGTGGCGGGGCTGTTGCCGTGGTCTTGGTGCATGGCGACGGGAATGTGGGGGTAGGTCTCCACCGCCGCCAGGATCAGGTGGCGCAAAAAGTGCTCGCCCGCATACTTGCGTGCCCCTCGAGAGGCTTGCAGGATGACCGGACTGTTGGTTTCATGGGCAGCTTGCATGATCGCTTGGATCTGCTCCATGTTGTTGACGTTGAAAGCCGGAATGCCGTAGCCGTGTTCGGCGGCATGATCCAGCAGCGTCCGCATTGCAACGAGAGCCATCGGTTACCTCCTGAGGTGCTGACCTAATGCGTATAAGGTTTGCTTACCGTTGATCTTAAGATACTTTTTACGTTTTGGCGGATAAGCCGCCGGCGATCTGCGTATCTTGCCGAGGGATCTTTGCAACCATTGGCCGTGAGGCTCGCGCTCAGACGCAACAGGCCCACCAACCTCTCCAGATACAGTAGGAAAGGGCCGGGAGGGCAGGACTTTTCCCATCGAGGAAGGCTCTGCCCCTGCCTGACCATGTGTTCATATCGTTTCTGCATTGGTTGTCCGGAGGAATGAGAAGGTGCATTGCAATCCGTGGCCGGTCTTGGGCGCCAACCGAGGGAAGGCTCTATCCTGTGGGGGTAAACAACTGCCCTTGTCTCAAGGGAGAGGACTCCGACCCGCTAAGGCGATTGGTTTGGCCATAGCCTGCTGGGCGGCAGCGGGTCTTCGCTTGGCCGCTTGGGGGATCCCTGGGCAATCTCCGGATCAGGTGGCCGCCTGGGTGAGGGAGAATCCCGTGCTGCGGCCCCGTCCGGGCGAAACCCTGAACATCAACCGCGTGGAGCCGGATGGATCCCGGTTTACCTTTTTGGCCTCGGTGGCTCCGCCAGGACGGATCATCAACCCGCTGGATCGGGAGACGATTCGCTCGGAGCGCATGACCTTCTTTCGCCCACAAGGGCTGACGGCGGAAGATCTCTTTCAGGCGATTCGCGAGGTCTATGGGCCAGAGATTGCCGCCGATTTGGATCGGGCGGTGGAGGTGATCCGCTACCCGTCCCCAGAGGCCCTGGCGAATACTCCCGGCTATACCCTGGCCTTGGCCATTCAAGGCGTGGTGCTGCGGGGAAACCAATTCGTCTATTGGCTGGAGCTGACGCAAAACCCCGATGGCCGCGTGCAGCAAGGCCAGGTGTGGGTGTTTCAAGAGGAATGGCTGCCCAAGGTAGAAGGGGAGTTGGCGGAGCGCTTCCCCCTGCAGGTGATGACCCGTTGAGAACAAAGAGCCTGGTGCTCCCAGTCCTGAAGAGAAGGAGCGCCTGTTCAGGGGCGGCGGGAGCTGTTGACATCCAAGGCCGGCCATTCCACCCGTTCCACCTGGGGCCGAAAGCCCAGCCAAGGAGTGGCCAAGCGGGCAAATCGCTCTGGATCCCCGCTCACGCAGAAACGGTAGGGTTCCTCCTGGGCGGCGGCCGAGGGGCGGCGCAAGCCCCATAAGCTCAGTTCGCGGGCCAGGGATCGCACCAGCGCCACGCCGGGATCCACCCGTTTGACGGCTGGGGGCAGCAGGGATTTCAAGAGGGGATCCAGCAGCGGGTAGTGGGTGCAGCCGTAGACGAGGGTATCGATCCCCTGTTGCAACAGGGGCTGCAGGTAGCGTTCGGCCGCTTGCCGCAGGGCGGGGCCGTCCAACTGGCCGGCTTCGATGAGGGGGACGAACTCCGGGCAGGCCTGCTCCCAGCACTGGACAGGTTGGGGAAAACGCCTGCGATCCAGGGCGCTGTACTCCTGAATGGCCCTGGAGTAGGCGCGGCTTTTAACGGTGGCCGCCGTGGCAATCACCCCAATGCGGGATCCCTGAGACAAGGCCGCCTGGGCGCCCGGCAGGATCAGCCCCAGAATGGGCAGGGCGAACTCCTGCCGCACGTGTTCTAGGGCCAAAGCTGAGCTGGTATTGCAGGCCATCACCACCAGCTTCACCGGCTGCGCCTGCATCCACGTCAGAATTTGCCGCACAAAGGTCAAGATCTCCTCTGGGGAGCGTTCCCCATAGGGCAGCCGCGCCGTATCGGCAAAGTAGAGGAGCCGTTCCTGGGGGAGGCGGCGGCGCAAGGCTCGCCAAACCGTCAGCCCGCCCAAGCCACTGTCAAACACCCCAATTGGCCAACCGGGATCCGGATCCCAACGCATGCTCCGTTCTCCTCAACACCTTGGCTAAGCTGCTGTATCCTACCCTGCCTCTGAGGCTGTCGGCATCGCTTTCTGGCCCTCTCCCTGGGATCGGCTGCAGGACCTTAGCGGCTGCGCAGAAAGGCCTCAATGCCCTCGGCAATGGCCCGCGCCAAAATAGCCTGGTATTCGGCAGTAGCCAATTTTCGCCCTTCGGTTGGGTTGGTTACATAGCCCAACTCCAGCAGCACGGAAGGCATACCCACGGGCGTTTCCCGCACCATGAAAAAGCGGGCCCGTCGCACCCCCCGGTCGGCAGCGCCGGTGGCCCTCACCAAGCTGCGGTGCAGGATGGTGGCCAGCTCGGCGCTATCGGGCCGCAGGTAGTAGGTCTCGATGCCGTGGATGCCGGAGCGATCCAGGGCGTTGGCATGGATGCTCACCAATAGGGTAGCGTTCGCCTGAACGGCCATATCCACCCGCGGCTGCAGCAGCACTTCCCGGTCGTCGGTGCGAGTCATCACCACTCCATAGCCCCGCTCTTGCAGCAGTTGTCGTACCTGGAGGGAAACGGAGAGGACGATGTCCTTCTCCTGGATCCCATCCACTCCGATGGCGCCGGGATCCCGTCCGCCGTGTCCCGGATCGACGGCGATGACCGTCCGGCCCTGGGGTGGAGGAGGGGAAGCTTGGGCAGACGGTTGCCGCTGAGGTGTTGGCGGCGGGGCGTTGAGAGGCCGCAGCTCCAAGGTAATGCGGCGGGATCCCTGGCCGGGGTGGGGCTCAAACACATTGAACTCTTCGGCAGGTTGCACCAGAATGCTGACCGTGCGGGCATCTTCTTGCACAAAGCGGATCCGCTCCACCGGCCCCCCAACCGGCAAGCCGGGATCTGGCAAAGACTGGGGCAGGCGAGCCGGCGCCACGTTGATGCGGTAGCCGCCGCTTTCCGGATCCCAGCCAGCCCGGTAAAACAGGAACCCATCGGCGCTGATGATGAGCTGATTGCCCTGCAGCTCCACCGAGCGCAAGGTAGCCAGCGGCCCTTGGGGATCGCCCTGGCTGACCTCCGGCAAAAGGCTGGCCTGGTCAGCGCCACCGGCGGGCTGGATCCAGATCCCGCCCTGCTGCGGGTCGTAGCGGGCTTCCCAATCGCCACTCGAAGGATCCACATCCAACACCACCCGAGCAATCGTGGGCTCAAACTGCCCGATGCGCAGCCGCAAAACCCCCAGACGGTTGACGATGTAGGCTCGTTGGGTGAGGGCGGGGCTGAGGGTGGTGTTGAGAAAATCCACCACCACCCGATCCGGATCGAGGATGCGCCGCACCGTGGTGGCGGGGCTGCCCTGGGTGCGGATGAAAAAACCCTCCGCCTGCGGGGATACCCCCAAGATCTGATGGTCGGCACGGGAGGGAGCGGGGCTGCGGGGAGGTGGCGTCCGCGAAGGAGGGGGCGCAGGATCGCGGGGGCCAGGGGGAAACAGCGGGGCGGCAGGCGAGGGTTGGCCGGCCTGGAGGAATTGAACAGCCCAGCGGGAGGGGCCGGCGGTGAGCAGTTGCAGTTGGTTGAGGCTGAGAGGCTGATCCGGCTGCAGATACAGCACAAAGCGGGTGATGGTCTCTGTGAGCTGGCTGATCTGCAGGGAGGCAACACGGCCTGGGAAAGTCTGGGTTTGGGGATCCCGTCCATAGCGGGTGTTGGGAAAATCCAGAACAACCCGCGGCGGATTCTGGAGCACAAACAGGAAAGGCCGCACCTCGCCCTGGGTGTTGACTTCCAGCCGTCCCTGCTGCGGATCGTAGTACCAACGGTCGATGTGAGATAGACCTGGAGCCGTGGTTGCCTGAGCCCGGACAGGTTGAGGGAGAAACACGCCTGCTCCGGTTAAGCTCAACAGCAGCATCGCCCCCCATATCTGCCTTGACCCTGGCTTGTCCAATTCGGGCATGACCCTCCATCCACTCCGCACACCTGCTGCCCTCAACTATACCAACCTCCCCCGGGAGCGGCCTGAGAGGGAGCGCAATTTCGCTCTTGCTGGCGGGGTTGGGGGATGATGGGTTCGCTCCTTATTTTTGATTTTTGGAGGTATCCTGGGATGCCCAGCCCACCGGATCCCCTCACCCTAGCGCGAGCTGGGGACAGCCAATCGATTGTGCGGGTTGTGCGGCTGGAGCTGCTGCGGCGACGCTGGCCCGGACGGGTGAACTTTGCCGATGAAACCCTGCACATCCACCTCACCGGATCCCTGCCCCAACAGCCATCTCTGCTCGTTGCCCAACTGTTTTTGATGGTGCAGCAACTGCGGATCCCGCGGCTGAAGCAAGTGGAAATTTGTGCTTACCGCGGCTCCCAATTGCTCTGGCAGCGCAGCCTCAAGTTGGGATCCCAGCAGCGTTGGGATCGCTTTTCTTTCGATAGCTGGGCGGTCAATATCTGGGCTTATCCGGTTGCATTTGCAGTGGCCCTGCTGGTAAACAACGTTGGCTTGTTGCAGGTGTTGCATTTGCCTTTACACATCTGGATTCACGAGTTTGGCCATGCCACCATTGCCTGGTGGAGCGGACATCCAGCTTTGCCCTTACCCTTTGGCTGGACCAGCATCAGCTCAAAAGAGGATCCCTTTGTATACTTTGGGATCCTTTTTTTGCTGGCTTTGCTGTTCCGGTCAGCCCGCAAGGAACGGATCCGATGGCTGCAGGCGTTGGCTATTTTTCTGGCCTTGTTGCAGTTTTATATGACTTGGCTGCTGCCCAATCGTACCAAAGAGCTGCTGATTACCTTTGGCGGCGTTGGCGGTGAGTTTTATCTCAGCACCTTTTTAATAGCCAGCTTTTATCTTCGCTTGCCGGATCGTTGGCGATGGGATTTTTGGCGATTCATAGTGTTGGGAATTGCAGCCAGCAGCCTATGGAAAAGCTTTTGGCAGTGGCACACTATCCAATTGGGCCTGAACCAGATCCCTTGGGGAACTCTGTTTGGCGGGCAAGGAGATGCCAGTGGGGATATGAACCGCCTAAACTACGAGTTTGGCTGGAGTACCGATCGAATTATCCAAACCTACACTTTTTTGGGAAATTTGTGTGCCTTAGTCGTATTGAGCCTCTATGTCATATTCCTATTGCGGGCAAACGATGAGATTTGGCTCTACCTGCGAGCAAGGCTCATCCTTTGGATGAATGGTTTGGGACACTTCGGCTCAGGCAAATGTCCTTAACAGCTTTTTCCAGCGTTATCTACTCCAGCCAAGGGAGCTACATCCCTCACCCCCAGCCCCTCTCCCAGAGGGAGAGGGGAGATCGACATAACGAGCCGTTTCATGGCTCTTGGAAATGGCCAGAACTTGATCGGATCCAGAAGGTGTTTTCAGACCGGCGATGGTCTGTCGAGCATTCGCTCTATGCTGAGGGATAGATGCACAGCAGCGGTGCCTTGCAATGTCAACCCCTTTCCCTTGGCCCTACCGCACCCCAGGGATCCCGGATTCTGCCTTTGAACGCATTCCAGGGATCCCGATGAGCCCTCGCGAGGTGCGCGTGTTGGTGCTGAGCCAGTTGCGCCTGGGAGAGAACCACTGCTTGTGGGATATTGGCGCCGGAACGGGCACGATTGCCATTGAAGCGGCTGTTCTGTGCCCCAAGGCTCGCGTGATCGCCATCGAGCGAGACGCAGAGGTGGTCAGCTTGATCGAGAGCAATTGTGAGAAATTTGGCCTCACCAACGTGCAAGTGATTCAAGGTACTGCCCCCGATTGTTTGCAACACCTTTCTCCTGCACCGGATCGCATCTGCATTGAGGGAGGCCATCCCCTACGGGAGATCCTGGAAGCCTGCTGGAGCCATCTCAATCCCAACGGACGGATCGTGGCGACAACCAACTCTTTGGATGGGCTCTACGGCCTCTCCGCCGGTCTGGCTGCTGTGCGGGCTCATCATGTGGAGGTCATTCAATCGGCGGTGAACCGTCTGGAACACCGCGGTCGGACTCAAATGTTGCTGCCGCTGGATCCCACTTTTGTTTTAAGCGGAGAAAAAATGAGCTAAGTTTTATATAACCTGTTTACATTTTTTGGTAAATCTTTTCTCAAAGCGACAGACAAAATTAGATAGGTTCATCTCAGCTATCCTGAACCAGTAAGAAGGATGGGCCCATTCCAAACCTTAAGCTATGCCAATATTTCTCGAACTCAAACTCAAATCTGCTCTTATACCAGATTAAGAGAGCTGGGAAACCCCAATGGCTATGGACCAATTCCAACACCCCTTTCAGGAGTCACGGGAAGTCAAGCTGCGGCAACTGTTGATTCGAGAGCGCTGGCCGGAAATGCTGAAGGGCTGCCGGGCTTGCATCCATTGGGACGACTTCAAGCGACCGGAATGCTGTGGTGACTGCGGCATTGGGGATCGGCGCAGACAAGAGATAGCCAGAGAGAGCCCGCCCAGCAAATCCTCAGGAACTTAGGGATCCCAGCCGCTGTTGTGGCTTGTAGTAACGAGCGCCTCTCCCAGGATAGCTATGTCGTGGATCCCTAGAAAGACCCTCTTGGCCCACCTCTCAGAAGCCCATCCCAGGCCACCTCAACAGCAGCACCGGGATCTCTGTAAAGCTTTATACCCAAAATTCAGCGACAGGGTCGGAGACAACCCTCAAACCCTGATTTTTCCGCTGACCTGGTCAATCTTTTGCTGGATCTCGGCGGTCGCTTCCCTGCGGGGAAGTGGAATTCATGGAAAGAACTAGGGCCGCCAGGGAAACTGGCGAAAGTTGGGAGGGCGCTTCTCCAAGAAGGCGCGTTTGCCCTCGGCAGCTTCCTCGGTCATGTAATACAGCAGCGTCGCGTCCCCGGCCAGCTCCTGCAGCCCCATCTGGCCGTCGCAATCGGCGTTGAAAGCTGCTTTGAGGCAGCGGATGGCCAAGGGGCTGTGCTGGAGGATCTCCCGCGCCCAGCGGATCCCTTCTGCCTCTAGTTCCTCCACGGGCACCACTGCATTGACCAGGCCCATCTCCAACGCCTGTGCGGCTGTGTACTGGCGGCAGAGAAACCAGATTTCGCGCGCTTTTTTTTGCCCCACCACCCGTGCCAGGTAGCTGGCCCCAAAGCCGCCGTCGAAGCTGCCCACCCGCGGCCCGGTCTGGCCAAAGATGGCGTTGTCGGCGGCAATGGTTAGATCGCAGACGAGATGCAAAACATGGCCCCCGCCAATGGCGTAGCCGGCCACCAGCGCAATCACCACTTTGGGCAAGGAGCGGATGATGCGCTGCAGATCCAGGACATTAAGACGCGGGATCCCGGCCTCGTCCAGGTAGCCGGCCTCCCCCCGCACGCTCTGATCCCCGCCGGCACAAAAGGCATATTTTCCATCCGTATGCGGCCCGGCGCCCGTCAAGAGCACGACTCCAATATTAGGATCCTCCCGCGCATCCAGAAAGGCGTCGATCATCTCGGCAACCGTCTTGGGGCGGAAGGCATTGCGTTTGTGGGGCCGGTTGAGGGTGATCTTGGCGATGCCGTCGGTTTTTTCGTAGAGGATGTCTTCGTAGAGCTTGGCCGTCTGCCACATGGTGTCTTGGGGGTTCCTTTTCTTTGCCAATCCCTGCCCATTATCCGCGCTAACCGTCTGCCTGAACGAGGGATCCCAACAGCCCTTCCAGGGTGTACTCCTGCGCCTCAACATCCACCCGCCCCAAGATCTGCTTGCAGGTTGCTGCCGTTTTGGGGCCGATGGCCGCAATCTGCACGGGCGGATCCCAGACTTCAGGGCCTAGCCCCGCCTGGCGCAGGAGATGGGCAAAATGCTGCACGGTTTTGGAGCTGGCAAAGGTGAGGATATCCACCTGGCGCTCTTTGAGGGCCTCGAGCACTTGGGGATCCGCTGCTGCCGGACAGGCCGACTGGTAGGCCGCCACCTCCACCACCTCGGCTCCGCGTTGCCGCAGCCCCTGCACCAGCTCCTCCCGTCCTCCGGATTCGACGCGGGGAAAGAGGATGCGCTGTCCCTGCACTGGCTCCGGCCAAATGGGCAGCAGGGCCTCGGCCACAAACTCAGAGGGCAGCAAATCTGGGCGGATGCCGTACTGGGCCAGTACCGCCGCCGTTTTGGATCCCACCACTGCCACCCGCACAGGGTGGAGCGCCCGGCTGTCTCGCCCCTGCTGCTGCAACCGCTCGAAAAAAGCCTGCACGCCGTTGGCCGAAGTCAGCAGCAGCCAATCGAATTTCTCCAGGTCGGCAATGGCTGCGTCCAAGGGATCCCAGCTTGTAGGCGGCTGGATGACCAGGGCGGGCATTTCCAGCACCCGCGCCCCCTGAGCCTGCAGCAGCTCGCGCCAAGCCGGCGACTGCCCCTCGGAACGGGTGACCAGCACCGTTTTGCCTGCCAAAGGAGCCGGTGGCGGTAACGGTGGGATCCCTGGCAAAAACTCCTGCCGCAGCCGCACCACCTCGCCCACCACCAGCAGGCCAGGCAGCTTTTCTGGCTCCAACCCTTCCCCCTGTTGCAGCTCTGCCAGGGTGCCCACCCAAACCTGCTGCTCCGCCTGCCCCGCCCCCCAGATCAAGGCTACGGCTCGCTCGGCTGGGATCCCGGCTGCCACCAACTGGGCCGCAATCTGCTGCCGCTGCCGGGATCCCATCAAGATCACCAACGTATCCAACTGGGCCAGAGCGCCCCAGGGCAGGGGCTCCAGCTCATGGGCGGTCAGCACGGCAAAGGCGCGGCTCAAGTGCTTATCGGTCAGAGGGATCCCTGCCCACAAAGGGCCGGCCAGGGCCGACGACAAGCCTGGCCAGATCTCAAACGGGCAGCCCGCCTCCCGCAGGGCCTGTACCTCCTCGCGGGCACGGCCAAAGATCAAGGGATCCCCCGCCTTGAGGTGAACCACCTGCTTCCCTTCCCGGCAGCGCTGGATGAGCCAGCGGATGCCCTCCTGCAAGCTCGCTGCTTCGGAACGTCGCCACGCCTGCGCCTGGGGGGGCAACTCCGCCAACAAGCGCTCGTCCACCAGCTCATCCACCCAAACGGCCTCAGCCCGCCGCAAGATCTCCAGCGCCCCTTGCGTCAGGCCGTCCCGCCCACCCAGCCCCGCCCCCACCAGATACACCTTGCCCATGCCGCACCCCTTCTCTTGCCCTCTACCTGTTGATCCTGCCGCAAAAGCGGGATCCCGCTCCCTTTGCAACTGTAGTCATTTCAAATAGCAACGAAGCGTTTCTCTACGTCGTCATTGACGTCGTTATTGCTCCGCAACGCTGTCGCGAACGCGCCGCTCTAACTCCCCTCTCCCTCTGGGAGAGGGGCCGGGGGTGAGGGATGGGAGAGGGGCCGGGGGTGAGGGATGGGAGAGGAGAGATACCGACATCCGGCTAGGGGCTATTTGGGCCAAGCTGAGGCAAAAACCACCTGCTTGCGAGATACTGAAAGCGTTGCAGTCTGAGGATCCCTGCCCATGGCTAGTGTGACCGCAGAGCTCTGGCCCCGACGGCGCTTTCTAGCCAGTGGAGCTGCTCTAGTGACAGCAGCAGCGGGATCCCGCCGCTCCAGATCCCGGCCCCTGCGCCTGGTGACCAACTGGTATGCTCAGGCGGAGCATGGCGGCTTCTACCAGGCCCTGGCCCTGGGTATCTACGCCGACTACGGCCTGCAGGTGGAAATCCGCATGGGGGGAACGGCAGTTAACGTGCTGCAACTGCTGGCTGGAGGAGCAGCGGACTTTGTCCTCGGCGGCAGCCCCGACGCCCTGGCGGCCTTGCAATCAGGGATCCCCGTGCTCACCGTGGCCGCCTTTTTCCAGAAGGATCCCCAGTGTCTTTTGGTCCATCCGGGCGTGGGCATCGAGCGCCTGGAAGACTTGCGGGGCAAGCCCATCTGGGTCTCTCCGGGAGCCAACCTCACCTACTGGCCTTTCTTGCGGGCCAAGTTCGGCTTCAGCGACGAGCAAAAGCGCCCCTACAACCTCAGCCTCGCCCCCTTCCTGCTGGACAAATCCTCTGCCCAGCAGGGCTATGTCACCTCCGAGCCCTTCCGCGTGCGCCAGGAGGGCGGCTTTGATCCTGTTGTCTTCCTGCTGGCCGACTACGGCTATTCCCCTTATGCCACCACGCTGGAGACCACCCGCCCCTTTGCCGAACAGCACCCGGAGGAGGTGCGAAAATTTGTGGCCGCCTCCATCGCGGGCTGGCAAAGCTACCTGGAGGATCCCCGCCCCGGCAACCGCCTCATCCGCCAAGACAACCCCAACATGAGCGAGGCCCTTCTGGCCTATGCCCACCAAGCCCTAAAAGACTACGGCCTCCTCACTGCCGGCGACGCGGCCACCCTGGGGATCGGCGCCATGACCCACCAGCGCTGGCAGACCTATTTTCAGGAAATGGTGGCCCTGGGAATCGTCGAAGCTGGCCTGAATGCCCGCCAAGCCTACAGCCTCGACTTTCTTCCCGCTCCCGCCGCCTGAGTTACATCACCGCCAAGCTCTGCAGCCGCGGGGATCCCTGCATCGCCAGCTCATGGCGCCGGTGCATCTGCTCCGTCAGCAGGTAGGCCAGAGGCGGGCAGCCGCTCAGCCGCTGCCGCGGGTGGGGCAGTTGGTCGTTGCCGAAGGTGTGGCGGTACTCCTCCGAGTCGATAAAGGCATTGACCATGGCTTGAAAGCCCTGGTGGAGCAAGATGCCGTGGTAGGCGGCCACCTCCTCCTTGCTGGCCGGGGCCCGCCCCAAAAAGTGCTTAAAACCCTGCTCCACGCAGCGGGTGTTGCAGCCGGCACTGAAAAAGAGCTGCCGGTAGAGCCGGGATCCCCCAATTTGGCGAACCAACCGCTTGATCCCAATCCGACCCCGCAGAAAGTCCTGCTCGATTTTTTCCAGCTCTCCCGCCTTCTCGTGCTGGTAGGGCTGGCGTTCCAAAAGCTGTTGGTAGGCAGCCCGCAACAGGTTTTGCAACGTTTGCGGATCCCGCTGGCGTAGTTCCATAGCGATAGCTCCCAAGCAACGCGACCGACAAAAAGCGAACAAAAACCGATTAGACAAGAGGTCAACTTAAAGAAACAATGAAGATAGGGTTGCTCGATACACTTTTACAGTCGGCATTAACCAGATCCGAAAATTGTCAATGCCAACCCAAAATCCAATCGAGCAAAAGCCCTACTCAAGATTTATCTTGTCGATAAGTTGAACTGGGGAAGCTTGCGATAAATGTTTACAAGAAGGCCCCCAGTTTTTTCGAGTTTATGTGATTCTACTTTCCAGCTTTCTACATGGAGAAAATTTCCGTATTTATTCGTAGTTAAAGATTATGACATTTTGATTCTCTCAGCCTGGCCAAAATCCAGAATACGAGTAGGAACTGATTTTTCGCTTGTATTGCTTTTGCGGCAGGGCGTATCTGCCGGCAGAGTTTTTGTCTGCCTTGAAGTTGGGGATCCCACCTATGGTGAAACAAATCCGGCTAGATCCTCTATCCCGTGTCTCGGAGGTGGATACCTACAGCAACCTGCTGTCGGCCATTTTGTCGGAGGAGCTCCATGTCTCAAAGGAATGTAACGGCCGCGGCCTCTGCGCCACCTGTCATGTCTACGTCAAGGAGGGGATGGAGAGCCTCACCCCCATCACCCCCCGCGAGGCCAAAACCCTGGAGACGATCACCAGCGCCCGCAGCAATTCCCGCTTGGCCTGTCAGGCACGGGTGGTGGCCGATGGGGTGGTGGTGGAGCTGCCGCCGGGGATGTACGTGAACTCGCTGAAGGATATCGAGGTGCTCATCGGTCGGCGGGCCGAACAAGACTTGCTGCACCCCCGAACAGGGCGCGTTTTGGTGGAGGAGGGCAAGATCATCACCCGTTCCACGATCAAGCAACTGGAAAACGAAGACTTCCGCATCATCGGCAGCACCCTTGCCCAGACCCGCGAGGCCTAAGGGATCCCAACACTCTGCTTGGGTTCCTGCTGCAGTGGATCACGGCTCAGTTTTGTTGAGGAGAAAGCCATGGCCAGCGTTACCACTCGACCGGATCCCCGTCCCGCAGTCACCATGCCGGTGGGCCGCGACAAGCACGCCCACTACAGCTACCGCGATTTCTTCCGCTTTAACCGAGAGCAAGGCACGATCATCGACTGGAACAACACCCAAAACCTGCTGCTCAGCGAAGACTTCATTGTCGGCCTGCAGGCGGGCCTAGAGCGGGAAGTGGGCGATGCCTCTGCGGCGGTGATGTACACCATCGGCAGAGACTGGGGCAGCCGCGATGCCCAGCATTTTTCCCAGTGGTATGAGCGGGAGTACGGAGTTGGGGTCAAGCAGTCCAACCTTCTGTTTTTGCTGGAGACCTGGTGGTGGCCTTTTACGGCGCAAGGGTGGGGCAAGTGGGAGGTGGAAACCGAGTCCAAACAAAAAGGGTTCCTATTCATCAACCTGTTTGACTCGCTGGTGGCCCGCACCTTGGGCGATGTGGGCAAGCCGGTTTGTCACCTCTATGCCGGGCTATTTGCCGGATTTTTCTCTGCTATGACTTCCCGCGAGCTGGCCTGCATCGAGATCCAGTGCTACGCCATGGGGGAGACCTATTGCAAGTTTTTGCTGGGCGGGCAAGAGCGCATCGATGCCGCCAATTTCTGGGTGAGCGAAGGGGCCAGCGCCCGCGAAATCGAGCAGCGTTTGCACCAACTGTGAGGTCTGCCTGTGGCTTTTGCAGTCCTTCCCCCGCCACTTTGGAGAAACGCCCATGGTCACCCTCAACCTAGACACCGATCTGGACTTAACCCAGCCGCTGGCGGTGTTTTTACAGGGGTTGAACTGGGATAACCGGCCCTTGGCCAAAGCTCCCTTCGCTCCAGAATCGCTGTCGGACTCCCCCCTGTTCTTGGCCCAGTCGGTAGGGCAGTTTTTTGCCGGCTGCAATTGGTCGGGCGTCCGCCCGCGCCCTGAGCCACCGCCGGAGCTGCCGCCAGAGGATCCCTTTACGCTTGAGGATTTTGCCGCTTTGTTTGGTGGAGCCTTGCTCTAGCCCTGCTTTGCCCCAACTTGGGTTTTGCTTCCTCGAGCCGCTCGATCTTTTGACTCGTTTTGAGACTGGTTTTGAATCGGGTTTTTTAAGGAGACCTCACCCATGAATGACCTTTACCCTTGGCCGGAGCGCATTGCCGATCGAGAAGGGGATTACCTGACGCCCGACGATCTGCAGGATCTCATCCGCTACGCTCTCTCCTTTCAAGAGCGGCTGCATCTCTACCAGGTTTTGCAACAGCAGGAGATGGCATGGATCGAGAAGGTTCTGCAACAGCACGGGTACAGCGGTGAGGCAGAATCCTCTCTCACCCCCACTCAGCGCCTCTTGGCCCGGCAACTGGCCTTCTGCTTGCGCTCCCTGAGCCTGAGCTTGTTGTTGGGGGATCCCTTGCCCCTGCAGCAATGGAGGTGTGGGGCGATGGAACGGTATCTGGGTTTGCCGGAAGCGCTCCAGCAGTTGCAGGCGGTGGTGCAGGGATCCCTGCCGGCGGATCAGCAGGGTTTGCTTGTCCCCTACTGGCAAGCGCTACAGGCTGTCTGCGCCCCTTCCCCAGAGCGGCTTGAGCCGGAATTTGCTCCTCAAACCGAGACTGCAGCTCCGTCGGAAGAAGCGCTCACCCTGATGCAAATGTTCGTCTAAACCAAGGGGGCTTCCTATGAATTCAATGGTCGCCGAGCTGATGCAACAAAGTGAGGGCCGCTATCTGCGCCCGGACGAGTTGAAAACCCTACACGCCTATGTGGAAGGGATCCCCAAACGAGTCCGCCTCTATCAAGTCCTGCAGGCCAAAGAGCAAGAGCTGCTGGAGCGGGTGATGGAGAAGTTCCAGCCGATGATGCCGAATTTGCCCCGCCAACATGGGCACCTGGCCTGGGAGCGTTGCCGCCGCGATCTAAGCATGGTGTGGCGCTACTGCTGCCTGGCCATGCTGCTCAACGATGAGGATTACCTGCGGGATAAGTTGCTCTACTGGCTGGAGACGATCCTGAAGTCCTTCAAGATGCGTGACCAGTGCCAGCCTGCCTATAAGTTGATGCTCGACTCCCTCAGCGCTGTCTTCGGCCCCGAAGAGAGCGAGGCCATCCGCCCCTACGTGCTCTTGGCCAAGTCGATGCTGGTCAACTGAAGTCAATGGGCTCTCGATCCATCCACCAATTACTGTATACAGCCCACTCCCTACTCATCCATTCCTTGCCCCTATGGCCAGATGAAGACACTCCCTACTATCCCAGTGCTCCGTGCTGCTTGCCCAAGCGCTCCGCGCCGCTCACGCGACCACCCCCAGCCCCTCTCCCCAGGGGAGCTCGCCCAAGCGCTCCGCGCCGCTCACGCGACCACCCCCAGCCCCTCTCCCCAGGGGAGCTCGCCCTCACCCCCAGCCCCTCTCCCTGAGGGAGAGGGGAGCTGGGATCCAGGCAACCAACTATTTTGTTGCTATTTGAAATGACCGTGAAAGCCTCAGTTGCAGCCGCCCTCAAGTCCGTCCATCTCCCTGAGAGGAAAGCCATGATCACCCTGCAAGAGATCCTGCCCGGCCACTGCTTTAGCCCTGCCTACTACATCCGTCCCGACATCCACAGCGGCCTGCTCTACAGCCGGGGAGGATACCGCCTGGCAGCCTTTCCCATGCCTCTCCTGGAAGCCATCTACGCCGGCTTGCGCTACGAGACCGGGCAAGCCACCCGTGTCATCCTCTACAACTGTGGCCGCGAGTGGGGAGAAGCATTTTTCCGCCGCATCGAAGACGAACTCTCCCGCTACTACCAGCAACCGCTGCAGGAATTGCCGCTGGGGATCTTCCTGGATGCCCTCAGCGATCTCTGGGCCACCCACGGCTGGGGCCGCCTGGAGCTGGATTTTTCCGCTGCTGACCGCGGCCTGGTGGAGGCTAGGATCCGCAACTCCGGCTTTGCCCTGGCTGCTCGTGCCAGCCTCAGCCCAGAGGAGCTGTCTGCGCAGCGGGAGCCTGCCGGCTATCTAGAGGCAGGAATGCTGGCCGGCCTCTTCTCGTTGCTCTCGGGCCGGGATCTGGTCTGTGTGCAAACCACCTGTGAATCCCTGGGAGCCGACTGCAACCGCTTCCTCATCGGCACGGCTCAGCGGCTGCACAATTGCGAAGAATGGGTGCGCAGGGGCCTCTCCCACGAGGAGATTTGGGATCGGCTGGCCGCCGGTTCCTAGCCCTGGCCAGCAGGGTTTTCAAAAGCTGGCTAGGGCAGGTAGGGTTGGAAATCTTGGGTGACCGTCAGGGTCAAGTTGGCGTTGGGATCGATCACCGCCACCTCCGGCGCCGTCACATTGCCGATCACGGCCCCCGCTGCCGCTCCACCTAGCACCTTCTCCGTCGAGATCACCCGGTCGCCAAACAGGCCGCCCAAGATCGCCCCTGCCGCCGCCCCGATCAGGGCATCCTGCACAACTGCCTCTGCAGAAGTGTGGCGGGGATCCTTGCGCAGCGGGATTACCTGGCTTTGGGCGTAGAGAGGATAGGATTGGCCGTTGAAGATCAAGGCCCGCGAGACAAACTGGGTGCCGCCGCTCACCGGCTGGAATTGGCCTTCTAGGATAGCTCCCGCCGGCACGACCATGTTGCCGTAGATATCCCGCAGGGGAGTCTCCAGGCTAAGGCTGACGGCGCGGGTTTCGCCAGGGGCAATCAAGAGGGCTTCCGGAGAGCGATGCACGGCTTGGATGAGATCCCCAGAGCGCAACAGCAAGGTGGTTTGCAGTTGAAAGGGCTGGCTTGGCTCATCAGGGGGAAGGGGGTTCACCGGGCGCCATCCCTGGCCGGGGGGCGGTGGCGGCAAGGGATCCCTTTGCGCCAAAACCGGGGTGGCTGCCGGTAGCCAGAGAAAACCGGCGAGTAGAGGAGCCAACAGACGACGGGCTGGGTTGGTCATGGTCTTACCCCCGATCTACCACTTCTACGTTAGCTGTAAGCCGGCCAAAGCTGGGGACAACAGCCCTGTCTGGCCTTCTATCCCCATCAAAGCCAGTTGGATATGGGGTGGCTACTCCAGGCAAGCAGATTCTGCTGCTCTTCAACCCAGATGGAAGTACGGAAAAGCGCCGCGGCTGCCGCCTTGGGATCCCTGCTGTCCATGCTAGATTAGGCCCTAGGTTTCGCAGGGGGCCAAGGTATTTCTGCGCTCCCAGCTCTTCTCTTCCTTGACTCAGGTAGCTATGAAGCGCAGCACATCCATGCCGGGCCAACCTTCTCCCAGTTCAGAAGCTTCTGCTCAACCTGCCCGTTTGCATCAGCAGGACGGAGTTCGTTCCTTTTTTGAGCCTTTGGCCGTTCTTAAGTCTCTTCTCTCGCCGCTGCTGCTGGTGCTCTTGGGCATTGGGCTAGGAGCAGCTCTCATGGGAAGCAACGGAGTATCTGCGCAAACGACGGCAACCCCGCCCCAACTGAACCTGAATTTTATCGCCGAGGTGGCGCAAAAGGTGGGGCCGGCGGTGGTGCGCATCGACTCCGAGCGGACGGTGCGTGTTCCGGGCGCTTTTCCAGAGGAGTTCTTTAGCGATCCCTTCTTCCGGGATTTCTTTGGCCAAGCGATCCCTTCCATCCCCCGCCAACGGCGGCAACAGGGCACTGGCTCCGGCTTTATCATCAGCCCGGACGGCCAGATCATCACCAACGCCCATGTGGTCGAGGGATCCGACAAGGTGACGGTGACGCTCAAGGATACCCGCAGCTTTGACGGCAAAGTAATTGGCACCGACCCGGTGACGGACATTGCGGTGGTGAAGATCGAGGCCCAGAACCTGCCGACGGTGAAGCTGGGCCGCTCCGAACTGCTGGAGCCGGGCCAGTGGGCCATTGCCATCGGCAACCCCCTGGGGCTGGACAACACCGTAACCGCTGGGATCATCAGCGCTTTGGGCCGCTCCAGCGGCGAGATCCGCGTGCCCGACAAGCGGGTGTCTTTTATCCAGACGGATGCGGCCATCAACCCCGGCAACTCAGGCGGCCCCCTGCTCAATGCTCAAGGGGAGGTGATCGGGGTGAACACGGCTATCATCCAAGGGGCGCAAGGGCTGGGCTTTGCCATTCCCATCGAGACAGCTCAGCGGGTGGCCAACCAGTTGATCGCCCGCGGCAAGGTGGATCACCCCTACCTGGGCATCCGTATGCTCACCCTCACCCCCGACCTGAAGGAACGTCTCAACCAGGATCCCAACAGCCGCATTTTCGTGACGGTGGATCAGGGGGTGCTCATCGGCGAGGTGATCCAGGGATCCCCGGCAGAGCGGGCGGGCCTGCGCGCCGGAGACATCATTCTTGCCATCAATGGCCGCGCCGTCACCACCGCCGACCAAGTGCAACAGGAGGTGGAGCGCACCGAGGTGGG
This sequence comes from Synechococcus sp. H55.7, assembly GCF_047462395.1. Lineage (NCBI taxonomy): Bacteria > Bacillati > Cyanobacteriota > Cyanophyceae > Synechococcales > Synechococcaceae > Synechococcus > Synechococcus sp. H55.7. The sequence continues at coordinate 21,248 of NZ_JANSJD010000015.1, read as the reverse complement.
CAGCACCCTGGAGCTGGAGATCGAGCGAGCTGGGCGGCGGCAGAAGATCCGGGCCGTCACCGGATCGTTCCCGGCCCCCGGCAGAGGCTAATGGGATGGGGTTGAGGCTCTGGGGCGGGGCAATGCCGGTAGTGCCGCTGTCGCTCTTGCAGTTACGGATCGGGGACAATAATGGTTTAATGGTGGCTTAGCAGTCGCAACTTCCTGGCCCAGGCCGGAACACTCTCGGCAGGGCCGCTTGTCTCGAGTTGGGGATCCCTTTTGCCATGCTCAAAACCACTCGTCGCCTGGCTCTGCTGGCCCTCTCGGGGCTGGCCGCCCTTGTTCTTGCCCCTCAAGCGGGCCTTGCCAAACCGATTGTGGTCGGCTCTAAGGACTTCACCGAGCAGTTTATCTTGGGGGAAATGTACGCCTTGGCTCTGGAGGCGGCGGGGTTGGCGGTGGAGCGCAAGCTCAACCTGGGGGGAACGCCGGTGGCCCATGCCGGCCTGCTGAGCGGCGAGATCGATCTCTACCCGGAGTACACCGGCACCGGCCTGCTGACGGTGCTCAAGCTGCCCAGCAGCAGCGACCCGGCCCAGGTATACGCGACGGTGGCCCGCGAGTACGAGCGCCAGTTCCAATTGGTTTGGCTGGATCCGGCCCCCATGAACAACACCCAGGCCCTGGCCATGACCCGCGCCAGAGCGGCGGAGCTGGGCATCACTACCCTCTCAGACATGGTGGCCAGAGCAGGCGAGCTGGTGATGATCGGGCCGCCGGAGTTTCAAGCCCGCGAAGACGGCCTGCCGGGACTGCGAGCGGTCTACGGCAACTTTCGCCTCAAAGCCTACAAGGCGGTGGATCCCGGCCTGCGCTACCAGGGCTTGGTCAATGGGGAGGCGGATGTGGCGGTGGCCTTTGGCACTGACGGGGAAATTGCCGCCTTTGACCTGGTGGTGCTCAAGGACGACAAGCAGCTTTTCCCCCCTTACCAGGTGGCGCCGGTGGTGCGCAAAGATACCCTGGAGGCCAACCCCGGCATCGCCACTGCTTTGAACGCCCTTGCTCCGTTGCTGACGGACGAGGTGATGCAGCGGCTGAACTACGAGGTGAGCGGCAAGCGCAAGGAGCCGGCAGAGGTGGCGAGATCCTTCTTGGTGGAGGCCGGTATTTTGAAGAAATAGCCGTTGCCTGAGGCCCCGGCGTGAGCACCCTTGAATTCGAGCGGGTATCGCTGCGCTTCCCCCACAGTTCCCGTCCGGCTGTGGAGGAGTGCAGTTTTTCTGTGGCCTCAGGCCAGTTGGTGGTCATCCTCGGCCCTTCCGGCTGCGGCAAAACCACCCTTCTGAAGATGGTGAACCGGCTGCTGGAGCCCGCCCAAGGACAGATTCGCCTGGATGGGCAGGATATCCGCCACTTTCCGGTGACGGCGCTGCGCCAGCGCATCGGCTATGTCATCCAGCAGGTGGGGTTGTTTCCCCACATGACGGTGGCCCAGAATGTGGCGGTGGTGCCGCGACTTTTGGGCTGGCCAAGGGAGCGCATCCGCGAGCGAGTGGACGAGCTGCTCAGCTTGGTCAACTTGCCCCCCCAAGAATACCGACGTCGCTACCCGGCTCAACTCTCAGGCGGCCAACAGCAGCGGGTGGGGCTGGCGCGGGCGCTGGCCGGGGATCCGGATCTGCTGCTGATGGACGAACCCTTTGGGGCCCTCGACGCCATCACCCGTAGCAAGCTACAAGATGAGATCCTGCGCCTGCAGCGGCGACTGAGAAAGACCATCCTCTTCGTCTCCCACGACGTGGAAGAGGCGCTGCGCCTGGCAGATCGCATCTTGGTGATGCAGCAGGGGCGAGTGGTGCAGTTCGATACTCCCTTTCGACTGCTCACCCAGCCGGCCACCCCCTTTGTCAGAGAGCTATTGGGGGCAGACGACATGGTGCGGCAACTGAGCGTGCTGCGGGTGGAAACGGCGATGGAGCGGATCCCGCACAACCACCAGATCCAGGAGGGGGCGGTGGTAAAGCCCCACGAAACCCTACGGCGGGCCTTGTCGCTGCTGCTGCGCACAGGGGCGGCGGCTCTCACGGTGTGGGAAGACGGGCGGGCTATCGGCATCGTTACCCTGGATCACATCCGCCATCTGGCCATGCTGGAGGGGGGATCCGCATGAGCTACCTTCTCCGCCATCCCGGCTTGGTGTGGCAGCTTACCCAAGAGCACCTAGCAATGGTGGCGACGGCCTTGGGGATTGCGCTGGTGCTGGCGCTGCCGTTGGCTTTGCTGGTTCACCACGTGCGCTGGCTAGCTCTACCGCTGATGGGGATCCTCAGCATCCTGTACACGGTGCCCAGCCTGGCTCTAATCATTTTGTTGATCCCTTGGTTCGGGCTCAATGCCCGCTCGGTGGTGGTGGCGATGGTGCTCTACTCGCAGGTGATCTTGGTGCGCCACCTGTACGTGGGTTTGCAATCAGTGGAGCCGGCTCTTCTGGAGGCAGCCAAGGGTCTGGGGATGAACCTCTGGCAGCGGTGGTGGCAGGTGCAGCTACCCCTGATGCTGCCGGTTGCCCTGGCCGGCTTGCGGCTGGCGGCAATTGTGGCCATTGCCATTGCCACGGTGGGGGCCAAGTTTGGGGCAGGGGGGCTGGGCACCCTGCTTTTTGAGGGCATTGCCCAGGCCGGTCGCTACGACAAAATCTGGGCTGGATCTCTAGCGGTGGGATCCCTGGCCTTGCTGGTGAACACGGCTCTGCTGGGGCTGGAGTGGGCGGCTCGCCGCGGCTGAGGGGATAGGCTTTCATCAGGTCTATCTTCGTTTCTGTGGGACGACGCTGGGTGTAGCATGGCTGAGCAACCAAGGACTCCGTCTCCCTGGCGCGAGCGGGTGAGGGATTGGCCATCCCGCAGCGATGTGGAGCTGATGGAAGCGCTCACAGCAGGGCATTCTGTTGCCCTGGCTGTACTCTACGATCGCTATGCCGGCTTGATCTGTGGGCTGGCCCTTAAGATCCTGGGCCATGCGGCCGAGGCGGAAGATCTGACTCAGGCGGTGTTTGTCGAACTGTGGCACAAGCCCGACTATGATCCGCGGCAGGGATCCGTGAGCAGTTTTTTGTGTGCGTTGACCCGTTCGCGAGCCATTGAGCGTCTGCGCTCCCAGGATAGCCATCAACGTTTTTTGAAACACTGGCAACCCCTGCTCGCCGCCGATGGCAGTGCTCCGATCCCTTTTGAGCAGCTCTCCCTCGAGGAGCGACGGCAAGCGGTGCAGGAGGCCCTCAGCCAACTGCCGGAAAGCCAACGGCAGGTTCTCGAGCTGCTCTACTACCAGGGGTTGAGCCAGGCGGACATTGCCCAACACTGGGGGATCCCGCTGGAGGCGGTTAAAGCCCGCACTCGCCAGGCCCTCTGCAAGTTGCGGGAATCGCTCTCCTTGGAGTTAAGTTCTGGGTCTGAAGCCGCCTCGCCCCCTTCATCAGAAGCACAGGAAGAACTGGCCGGCTATCTGCTGGGGGACTTGTCTCCTGAACAGGCAAGCGCCCTGGAGGCACGCCTAACCCAAGACCCGCGGTTGCTGGCAGAGTTGCAGGCCCTGCAAGAAACCCTGCATCTGCTGCCCTATGGGTTGCCAGGGGTGATTCCGCCGGCCAGCTTGCGGGGCAAGGTGATGGCAGAGGCGGGCATTGAGGAGGCGCTGACCCCTCTTCAGCCGGCACTGTCCTCTCTGGGGTTCGGTCGCCTCACGGCTGAGTGGCGCTGGGTAGGGGGCTTGGCGGCAGGGGCCTTGGCTTTGCTGGTTTTCGACAACTGGCGACTGCGGCAGGCGCTGCAACTGGCCCGGCTAGAATCGGTGCAGACATTGTCCCATCTCTTGCAACAGCCGGGATCCCGTCTGGTGAACTTGCAGGGAGAGGTGGGGTCGGCCAACCTGCTGTTGCGCCCAGGAGAGTGGCAGGAGGTGGTCTTGGCGGCAAGGGATCTGCCCCAACCGGCCCCTGGAGAGCGTTACCACCTCTGGCTCAAGCTGGACGACGGCGAGATCCTCCACTGCGGCACCTTTCAGGTGGATGCCCAGGGATCCGCGCTTGTGGCCTTGCGCCCGCCACACCCGCTGCCAGAGGGCGCCCGCCCCCAAGAGGTGCTGGTTACGGCCCAAGCCGCTGCCGTCCCTCGCCAACCCCAGGGTGAGGTTCTCTTGAAAGCCAAGGTGTCTTGGGAAAAGTGAAAGGGAAGATGCGGGGATTGGCTTTGTCGGTGGGGTTGGCCCTGCTGGCTCTGTGGTGGACGGATCCCACCCCAACCACCCTGAGCCGATACACCACTTCCTTGCAGGAGCGCACTCCCTCGCAGCTCCACAACATTCGCCAGGCTGCCCAAAGCCTGGATGGGGTTTACATTCAGCCAAGGGCAGTTTTTTCTTTCAACCAGGTGGTAGGGCCGCGCACCCTCGAGCGGGGCTATCTGCCTGCGCCGGTATTCATGGTGGCCGAAACCCTGGATTCGGTTGGGGGCGGGATCTGTCAAGTCTCCTCCAGCCTATACAACGCTGCTCTGCTGGCGGGGCTGGAAGTGGTGGAAAGGCACCCCCATTACCGCCCCGTGGAGTCGGTGCCCCCCGGCCTGGATGCCACCGTTTGGTACGGCTTGGCCGACCTCAAGCTGCGCAACCCCTTCCCTTGGCCGGTGCGCCTGCGCCTTCAGATCCGCGGCCAAAATCTCATCGTGTCGGTGCTGGGACGGGGATCCCGCCACGCCCTCCAGATCTCCCCCATCCGCGTGGAGCAGCAGCGGCTGGATCCCCAGCATTTGCAGGTGAGCGTCTATCGCGGCAACAAGCTCCTCTCCCAGGATCGCTATGTCCTGGATCCCTAGAAAGACCGTCTTAGCCCACCCCTCAGGAGCCCATCCCAGGCCACCTCAACAGCAGCACCGGGATCCTTGTAAAGCTTTATACCCAAAATTCAGCGACAGGGTCGGCGACAACCCTCAAACCCTGATTCTTCCGTTGATCCGGTCGATCCCTTGCTGGGCAAGGGTTTCAGGCCCCTCGGCGACAAAAAGTGAGGGGAAATTGCAGCCCAAAACGAGACCCTGTCGATCTGGGCCCCTGGATTGGGTAAGGGCTATAGTCGGGGAGAGTTGCTTCCTTTCGGGGAAGTGGAATTAATGGAAACAAAACAAATGTGATCCTCTTTCACTTCTAGCCAGCTCCCACCTGGATAGTCGGGGCTGCGGCTGCCGCGGCCTGCTTTTAAGAGCTGGATCCCGGCTTCCACCTGATCAAAGGTGGGGTGGTGGGGCAGCACCAGGGACAAAAATCGGAACATCACCTGTCGCTGCAGGGCTAAGGGGGCGGCCCGCAAGGGATCCCGTCGCAGCCCTGGCAAAGTGGGCTCATACACCTGCGCCCAGAGCTGATCTGCCTGGGCTACCACCAGCTCGTGTTCTGCTTGTAGCAGCGTGACAGCTCGGTTCAGAGCCACTTCCAGTTGGGGGTTAAAGTGTTGCTTCAGGTAGGGCATCACCTCTAGGCGGAGGCGGTTGCGGCCATGGGCCAGATCTTGGTTGCTGCGATCCGGCCAGACCGGCAACTGGTGCTGCCGGCAAAATTGCTCGGTTTCCCAACGAAAAAGGCCCAGCAGGGGGCGCACCAACCGGGCAGAGGTGGGATCCCGCTCGTCCAGGCGGCGCTGCCAATCTAGGCTGCTCAGCCCGGCGGCTCCTGTCCCCCGCAGCAAATTCCACAACAACGTCTCTGCGCGATCGCTGGCCGTATGCCCCATCACCACGGCGCTGCACTCCCAAATGCGGGCCCATTTGTCCAACTGTTGGTAGCGCCAAGCCCTGGCCCCTGCCTCATCTCGGCGGATGGGATCCGCAGTTGCAACGGCATGGATTAGCCCCTGCTGCTGCAGCCATCGCTGCAAAAAGCGGGCACACTCCGTTTCGTCCGCCGACCAACGGTGATCACAATGCAGGACAAACAGCTTCCAGTCCCAGCGAGGCTGCAGATCCCGCAGGATCTGGAGCAGGCAAAAGGAATCTTGACCGCCGGAAAAAGCCACCAGCAAGCGCTCGCCGGGGTGAAGAAGCTGCCGCTGCCGGATGGCGTGTTGTACCCGCAGGTGAAAAGAAGAGAGCCTGGTCACAGCTTGCTATTGCTCGGGTGCAGCCCAGACCCTGCCCCCCTAAGCAAGAGACCGAGTCAGGTGAGAGGCCACCGCCTGCACAGCCGCAATGCTGCGCTCGTAGGCCATTCGGGTCGGCCCCAGCAAGGTGACAGTACCCAGAGGAGCCGAGCGGCGGTGGTAAGTGGCAGCGATAACCGTACAGTGGTGCAAAGACTCCAGCGGGTTCTCGCTGCCGATGTAGATGATCACCGGGATATTGCGGTCGGGCTGTCCTGAATCGTTCCCCCTTGAGCCCCCATCGGTCAAATGGAGCCCAATCATTCCCTGGAGTTGCTCCGCCCCTTCCTCGATCAACTGCATCACCGCCTGCACCTGCCGGGCTTGGGAAAACTCCGGTTGACGCATCAGCTCTGTCATGCCGGCACTGAACACCTGCCCGAGAGATGGCCGCAGATAGCGTTGTACCACCGAGCGCAGCAGTTGCTGCAGCCAATGGCTGTAGGCGCGAAACTCTTCATCCAGCTTCAGCCAGCTCAAATCCTGCAACTCGGCAAAAGTCTTGCCCCGCAGCTTCAGGGTGAGGAAGTTGCTGAGCAATCGCAATTCATCTTCCAGATCCTCTTGGCAGTCGCTGGGCCACTCGGGTGGGCTGACCAAGGCCGAATGGGTTTGATAAGAATCGGTAACCACCAACACCATCACCCGCCCTGGCGCCACCGACACCAACTGCACGTGGTGAATGGCCACCACCGGCCCCTGGGGTGGGGTGATCAGAGCAATGCAGCCGCTCAGATGGGCCAAAAGCTGGGCCACCCTCTGGAGAAGACTGTCCAGGTCGTCGCCCAGCTCGCGGCCAAGCTGATCCAGCAACTGCTGCAGAGCAGGATGGGGATCCGGCTGAGGAGCATCGCAGGGGATCCCATCCATGTTGGCAGAGGTCAACAGATCGTTCACATAGACCCGATAGCCAAAGTCGGAAGGAACCCGCCCGGCGGAGGTGTGGGGCTGAAACAGTAACCCAACCTGCTCAAGGGTGGCCAAGTCGTTACGAATGGTGGCCGTGCTCACCCCAAAGTTATAGGACTGAGCCAAGGTTTTGGAACCGACAGGTTCAGCCGTCGCAATGTAGCTGCGCACCGTCGCCCAGAGAATCTTGCGCTGTCTGGGAGTCAGTTCGAGTTTCATAGCTCATCAAAAGAACCTAGTCAATCCATATCAAAGGAAACTGCTAAACAAAGCCGGTAAATTGCTCCAAGATAAATCAACTCAGGGCCGAGATACAAATCTAAACAAACCTTGACGACTACTACACCTATTTATCTATTGTTACTCTTTCAGGAGAGGCTGCCCAGGAAGGAAGATGCAACATCGGGTACCGAGACCGTCAGTGCTGGAGAAGGGCGGGTGGTTCCTCATACAACTTGGGAGCCTCTTGTTGGCCCAGAGGTGGTATAAGTTAAATCAACTCTAGGCTAACGTGGCGCCCTGCCGTCTCTTCTGTATCGTTTTGTATCTTTGAGGTGACCTCATGTACCTGTCTCCCCAGGAGAAAGACAAGTTGTTGATCTACCTGGCGGCCCAGTTGGCTCGGGATCGGCGGCAGCGAGGCCTCAAACTCAACTACCCCGAGGCGGTGGCCTACCTGAGCGCAGCCGTTTTGGAGGGGGCACGGGAAGGGAAAACGGTTGCCCAGTTGATGAGCGAGGGGCTAACCTGGCTGAGCCGAGAGGACGTGATGCCTGGGATCCCGGAGATGATCCCGGAAATTCAAGTGGAGGCCACCTTCCCCGACGGAACCAAGCTGGTGACCCTGCACCACCCCATTCGCTAGCTGCTTTCTAAGGATCCCCCAACGACTCACAGACTTCAGGAGGTTGCCACCATGGCTCGCCAACCCAAAACCCCGCCTGCTGCGGACCCTGCACCGGTTCTGATCCCGGGGGAGCTGCTGCTGGCAGAGGATCCCATCCAAGCCAATGTCGGACGGGCCAGCGTGACCCTGGAGGTGACCAACCGAGGGGATCGGCCCATTCAGGTGGGATCCCATTTTCACTTTTTCGAGGTGAACCGGGCTCTGGTGTTCGATCGCGCCGCCAGCTTTGGCATGCGCCTCAACATTCCTTCCGGCCAAGCGGTGCGCTTTGAGCCGGGGCAAACCCATCGGGTGACGCTGGTGGCTTTGGGAGGCAAGGGGCTGGTGCACGGCTTCAATCGGCTCACAGAAGGTACGGTAAGCTCTGCTGCCCAAAAGCGGCTGGCTCTGGCGCGGTTGCAGGCGTGGCTGGGCTAGGCCTGGACATAACGCCCCCCGAAGTATGCAGCTTTGGGCATCTGGGCTGAGGCTTGGCCATATCCCCACCTCGCCTCAGATCCAGGAGAGTAGGGCTATCCAATTCTTCCGTTTCTAGGAGCCGGCCAATGTCGGAGCGCGAGACCGTCTGGTGGATGTGGGTGCAAGGCTTGGGGCTCAATCTTTCGGGGTTGGCGCTGCTGGCTGCAGCAGGCGCTGCCTTTGGCCCTCTCAGTTGGACAAGTATGACGGTGGCGGTGATGTTGAAGCTCATCGGGGATAGCCAACTGCTGCGGGGCTACTGGCTTTGGCAAAGCCGGCGGCAACAGGTGGGATCCCAGCCCGTCGGCTCGGCAGCAGCGCTCCAAAGTCAAGTTTGAACGGTTACCAAACAGCCTGGTCGTGGATCTTCAGCTCCCCTCTCCCCCTGAGGGAGAGGGGGCGGGGAGCGCTTGGGCCAGCGGCAAAGTGTCTTAACCTTGTTGGAAACGACCGTAAGTGAGTTTGAAACAGCCCAACCCTCACCGCAAGTGGGCCACGGTCGCGCCGGTGCCGCCGTCTTGGGGATCCGCTGGGGCAAACCTCTGGACGCGGGGGTGATTTTGTAAGTAAGCTTGTACGCCGGCCCGCAAGCGCCCGGTGCCGTGGCCGTGGATGATCCAGACAGGGCCGGGGGGAGCTTGGGCAAAGTGCTGTTCCAGAATGGCCTCGGCATCGGCCACGGTTTTCCCCCGCAGATCGAGGGTGTTCTGGCTGCTGCGCAGGTTGAGGGGAGCGGTGGCTGCTGGGGCGGGAGGTGGGGCCTTGGGGCGTTGGCGCTGCTGGGCCTGCTGCTCGTCAATGGGATCCAACTGCTCCCGCGGCACCGTGAATTTGAGGATGCCGCTGCGCACCACATACACATCCCCTGTGACGGCGATCACCTCTCCCGTCTGCCCCAGGCCTCTCAGCCGCACCCGATCCCCCACCTCTGGCACAAACTCCCTATCCGCAGGCGGCGGCGAGGGAGAGTAGCGCTGCTGGATTTGCGCCAGCTCGGCCGTGATGCGCTGGGGATCCTCTCCCTGCTGCAATTTGCGGATGGCGGCGGCCACTTCCTGACGGGCGGCAGCCAACAGGGCTTGCAGACCTTGGTTTTGCTTGTGCTCCAGTTGGGCTTCCCGCTCGGCCATTTGGCGGCTGCGCTGCTGCATTTGCTGATATAAGCTCTCCAGCTCTCGATGCAGGGCTCCCACCTGGGCTGCCCGCGCTTCCAATTGGGCCCGCTGCGCTTCCAGCCCGGCAATCACCTGATCCACCTGGCTTTCTCCCTGCAGGTGCTGCTGGGCCCGTTGCAGGATCTCGGGATCCAGGTGCAGCCGTCGGGCGATGGCCAAGGCATTGGAGCGACCGGGGATCCCCCACAACAGGCGATAGGTGGGGGCCAGGGTGGTCTCGTCAAACTCCACCGAAGCATTTTCAAAGCCGGGATGTTGGTACTTCAGGGCCTTCAGCTCGCCGTAGTGGGTGGTGGCCAAGGTGAGCAACGCCTTTTCCGAGAGATACTCCAACAGCCCAGCCGCCAGGGCGGCGCCTTCTGTGGGATCCGTGCCCGCCCCCACCTCATCCAGCAGGACAAGGGCCGGCGCCGGGTCGGACTGCAGAACCCGCACCATGCGGCTGATGCGGTGGATGTGCCCCGAAAAGGTGGAGAGATTTTGTTGCAGGGATTGCTCGTCGCCGATGTCGGCATAAACGCCATCGAACCAGGGCAGTTGGGGCGGATCCTGAGCCGGCAGGAAGATCCCCGCCTTGGCCATCAGCGCCAACAGCCCCAAGGTTTTCAAGGCAACGGTTTTGCCGCCGGTGTTGGGGCCGGTGATAACCACGACACGAATGGACTCCGAGAGGGTGAAGTCGATGGGGATCACCTCCGCGCCCTGGCCTTCTGCGCGGCACTGCCACAACAGCAGAGGGTGGCGGGCCTGCCGCAGGCGCAGTCCTGCCGAGACAAACTGGGGGCGATGGCCGTCCAGCCAGAGACTGTAGCGGCCACGGGCCAAGGCCACATCCAGCCCCACCATCACCGCCTGCAGATGCTCCAAATCCTCGGCAACAGATCCCACCTGGGCCGAGAGGGCGGCCAAGATCCGCTCTTCCTCTGCCTGAATCTGAGCTTGGGTTTCCCGCAAGCGGTTGCCCAGTTCCACCACCGCATAGGGCTCCACATAGAGGGTGGCCCCGCTGGCAGAGCTGTCGTGCACAATGCCGCGGATGAGATCCCGCTGGGCGGCCTTCACCATCAGCACAAACCGCCCCTGCCGCTGGCCGATCAGGGTATCCTGTAGCGCCTGGGGGTACTGGCTCATCAACTGTTGCAGGCGCTCTTGGATCTGGCTGCGTTGCTGCCGTTGCTGCCGGCGCAGATCGGCAAGGACGGGGCTGGCACTGTCCCGCACCTCCCCCTGCTCCTCCAGACAGCGAAAGATCTCCTGCTCCAGTTCCGGGTAGGTGCGTAGGTCACTCACCCAAGCCTGCAGGCGGGGCAGACAGTCCTGGTCATCGATCAAACGGCGGATGCGGCGGGCGGATCCTAGAGTTGTAGCAACCTGCACCAGCTCTTCCCCGCTCAGGATCCCTCCCCGTTCGGCTCGTTCCAAGGCCGGCAGCAAGTTGTGGATCCCTGCCATGGAAACTCCGCCCGCCTGCGAGCGATCGAGGCGGATCGCCTCTTCAGTCTGCTCAAGATAGGCTTCGCTGTCGGCGCGACTCTGCCAGGGATCCAGCTCCAAGCAGGCGCGGCGGCCCAGCGGCGTGGCGGCAAAGGTGGCCAAGTGCTGACAGAGGCGGGGCCACTCCAGCAGTTCCAAAGTTTCTTGGCGGAGGGAGGAATCAGGCTGAGAAGAGACCGGAAGAGGGCACAAAGGGTTGGCCGTAGGCATTACTGAACCCATTGGCGATTCCAGATCAACGATTCCGGGAAGAACGGAGCTGCAATCGCTTCATCTCTTGCAAAAACTGCCGCTGATAGTTGAGGAAAGCAGTGTGCCACTCGCGGAAGCGACGCTCGCCATCACGCACCAACATCTGCCGATAGTGCTCGGAGTTGAGGCAGGGCTGGGCCGAGTTCATGGGGATCAACAAAAACGCTCTGATCCCATTGTGACAGGCTGCGGGACGCCCTTCACAGCTTCCGTGGGATCCCGCCTCCCTGCTTCTGCCCATGCAGGACGGGAGGATGCCGCCAGCAGCCTGCCATACTGGAAGAGTCACGGCACCTCAGATACTCAGGCCAAACTCGTGCGCAAACGAGTCACCCTAATCTTTCCCCGCCATTTGGTGAATGTCCCCGTCACCTATCGATTGGCCAAAGATTTTGATGTGGCCGCCAATATTGTGCGCGCCAGGGTAGCCCCCAACGAAGTGGGAACCTTGGTGGTGGAGCTCTCAGGGGACATCGACCAGGTGGAGGCTGGATTGGAGTGGGTACAGTCTCTGGGCATTGAGGTGGCCGAACGGGCCGAGGCAATTCAGATCGACCCCGATTTGTGTGTGGACTGCGGCTTGTGTACCGGAGTCTGCCCCACGGAGGCCCTCAGGATTTCCGCTCCCGACTGGAAACTGGAGTTCTCCCGCAACCGCTGTGTCATGTGCGAACAATGCGTTCCCACCTGCCCTGTTGGGGCGATCAGCGCGAGCCTGTGATCAGTTGGCCGAGTTGCCGACTCCCGCAAGCCGACAAATCCCTTTACAATGCTGTTAGATTTGTTTGACACGGTCAAATAGCTGCGGGACGTACTCGACATGGCTTCTACCCCATCGTTGATTTGGGCAACTTATGCCGGTTTGGCAATACTCTATCTGCTGGTGTTGCCGCTGTTGTCTTTGCTGTATGTGGACAAACGCTGGACTTCGGCTGGCGCTTGGGAAAAGGTGCTGATGTTTTTCTTAGTCTTGTTTTTCTTTCCCGGCATGGTGCTGGTGGCTCCCTTCATGACATTTCGACCCAAGCCTCGGTCGCTGTGAGGCCGGCCATTTGTCGATTACCGGGTCATGCGCAGATTGGATGTTCTTGGCGTCGGCCTAGGCCTGCTGTTGGGGGGCGGCGGCCTCTACGGCCTGCTGCTTTGGGCGGGCTTAGACACGGGGGCTGCGCAGCAGATATCCAGCGTGGTGCTTTTGCTGGCGTGCTTGGGCTGGACTTTGGGCTACCTGAGGCGGGTGCTGCGTGGGGAAATGACCTTGAAGGCTCAGTGGGCCAGCTTCGAAACCCAGCAAATCCAAGAGAAGCTCCATTCGCTCTCTGCGGAAGAGTGGCAGGCCCTACAAGCTGAATTGGCAGCCGAGCCAGAAGGGATCCCTGATGGGGTTGAGCGAGACAAAAATTGAGGCCACCGGACAGGCCGCGCCCAAAAGTTCGCTGGTGGGGCTCCGGGGTGGGCGCCCAGAAGGTTGGGTTTCCACAGCAGCACTTGTATATCCGGTTACTATTTGCTCCTCTTGAGAATGCTACATTACGCTCCGTGCGCGATTCTGACGTATGACGGATCAGCGGGTAGAGCAAGCCTTTAACTTTCCTTCTACATTTTCATCCCCTATGAGCAAAGCCATACTGCTGGCTCAGGGCCAAGCCTCACAAGTTCATCTCTGGAAGTTGGGACTGGAGTCGCAGAGACACTCTGTGGTGCTGGTTTCCCCCTGTGAAGCGTTGCTGGAGGTGGCAACCAGTCAGCCTCTGGATCTGGATCTGATGGTGGTGGACATGACGACGGGGCTGTTTAACCCCTATGCCTTTTGCCGAGAGTGCCAAAGCAAGCTGCCCAATATCCCTGTGATCCTGACTCATTATCCCGGTCGCCACATCGAGCCGGCAGAGCGACGCTGGGCAATTTATCAGGGGGCAGCGGATGTAATCCCTGGCTTGGCCGAGGCCGGGGATATTCTCCACTCCCTCGAGCGAGTTTACGAGGCTGCCAGATGGTTCTGGCCTATTGACACGGAGGCACTCTACAGGGCTCTGGAGCAAGCGGGTTTGTGGCCTGGCAAGGTCAGCCGTACATCCTCTTCCTCCACCCAGGCGCATCCTCCCACTGCCTCTTTACAACCCATCACAGCAGAAGAAAAACCAGGGCAAAAAGACTCGACCCCACAGATGAAGTACCGATTGATGTATCGGGGCCGCCCTGTTGGTGGGGCCTTAACTCAGCACCAGGGCTAGGGTGGCGCCCTGGGATCCCGTCTCGATCAACCGCAAGTCACCCCCGTGGGCTTGCAGGATGCGCTTGGCAATGTACAGTCCCAGACCTCCCGATCCGGTTGGGTAGCGCTGGCCGGCGATGTGGATGGGCTGGGCGATGTAGGGCTGGGCCAGCTCTTCCAGGGGAGCCGGCAGGCCAGGGCCATCATCCCGCACCTGGATCTGGCGAGGGCTGACGGTCAGCACCACCGCATGGCGGGCGTAGCGCAAGGCGTTGTCCACGAGATTCACCAGCGCCCGTTCCAGCTCGGCCTCATCGGCGTTGCCCCAGCCCTCTCCTTCCACGCGCAGGTCGATCCCCCGTTCTTGGGCCAGGGATCCCATGCGTTCGGCCACTCTTCTGGCCAAGGATCCCAGATCGCAAAGACGAGGGTGCAGCTCGATCTCGCCCCGCTCCAGGCGGTGGGCCTCCACCATTTTTTGCACCAGCGCCAGGTTGTGTTGGTTCTCCTCCAGGATGCGATCCAGCAGGGCAAGCCGTTCCCGGGGATCCAACTGCTGCTCCTGCTTGAAGGCGCTCAGCAGATGTCCAAAGGCGATGAGGGGAGTTTTCAAGTCATGCACCAAGGTGGCGATGAAGGCCTCCCGCCGCAACTGGTCGATCTGGATCTGGCGCAGCAAATGGGCAAAAGCCTGCCGCAGGATTAGGGCCTCTTGGGGATCCTGGGTACGAAGCAGCAAATTCCAACGGGCCGGCTGGTTGATCAAGGTTTCTAGGTGGGCCAACTCGCGGGCCAGCAAGGTGAGGGGGCGCAGGATCAAAGAAGACAGGACATAGCCCACCACCGCCGATAGTACCGCCAGCAACGGGATCCACAGCAGCAGCAGAATGATCCCTTCGGCACTAAATTGCGTGTCGGGCCAGATCCACTGCACCGACAGGATGAACACCAAGTTGGGGACAAAGGAAAGGCTGGCAATCACCAGCGCCACCTGCGTGCGCAAGCTGTGGGGAAAGCGGCGACGCCAAAACTCAAGGAGGCGGTGTCTCAAGGGGGAATGGAAGAGAGGCTTAACTTGAATTAGGCCAGAGACCAGCAGAGGGGTCAAGAGGGCCAGCGAAAAACAGGGGCACTCCCAACTGAACTGGGATCCCTGACACCCGATCCCTGCCGGGCAAAGAGTTGCGCCAGGCGCTCTGTCCCAGCCTGAATTCAAATCCAGAGCTGATTGGGACGCCTGGAGTGCTGAGAGAAGTCTTCCAGCCCCTAGGGTTATAGTCGTTTCAAACAGGATTGAGACACTTTGTCGCCAACCCAAGCGCTCCGCGCCGCTACCCTCACCCCCAACCCCTCTCCCAGAGGCGCCCAAGCGCTCCGCGCCGCTCACGCGACCACCCCCAACCCCTCTCCCAGAGGCCCTCACCCCCAACCCCTCTCCCAGAGGGAGAGGGGAGTTAGAACAGCGTTGTGTAGCAACAACGACGTAGAGAAACGTTGCATTGCCATTTGAAATGACTATAAAACCCAGCGGGCCTGGGCATGGGCGCGGCGTCCCCGTCGGGATTGGGATCGCGTGAATA
Source organism: Synechococcus sp. H55.7 (assembly GCF_047462395.1). Lineage (NCBI taxonomy): Bacteria > Bacillati > Cyanobacteriota > Cyanophyceae > Synechococcales > Synechococcaceae > Synechococcus > Synechococcus sp. H55.7. Next base: position 6,085 of record NZ_JANSJD010000015.1, on the reverse strand, counting down.
GGCCATGAAAAAACCTCTGGGAGTCTGTCCGTGTTTCGACCCCAGAGGCTTCTTCTCTTCACTCCTCACCACTATTGAGCGTAGCTGCCCGCCGAAAGGTTGTCAAGCATTTTCCCATTGCGGTTGGCGCATGGGAAAGTGCGCCAGGGTGGCGCTGCCGTACAGAACCATCTGCCGGGGCTGTAGGTTCACCCGATCTACCCGCAGCTCCGTACCCCGCAAGGCCAACTGATCCAAGTCCAGAAGCCCATTCAGGTGATCGACCAAGGCCCGGCTCAACGCCAGCTCCGCCTCTGTATCACCCACAAACATCGGATCTGTAAAGCGGATGCGACGCTGCTCCACCACCTCAACCTGGGCGGAAAAACCAACGCGGAGAGACCTGGCCTCTGCTTGCTGTACGTTTGCCTGCAATTCCAGTCGACGCGCCGGAGTGATGGCGATACGAACGTGGTGGAAGGATAGGGATTTGCCATCCTGCCCTACCAAGGCCAGCCTGTTCAGCACAAAAGGCGTGTTGAAGGATTGGGCCAGATCGGCTTCGCTCAGCACCACCCGCATCGTGGCCTGTACCGGCTGGCGCAGCTTGATCTTCCCCTGCCAGATTTGGCTGAAATCAATGGCCACAGCATTGCAAAACAGCTCTAGGGCCGAAAGCCTCAGGCCGTTGTACATCTGCAGGTGCTGGCCCAACAGCTCAAAGCTGTCGATGCGTCCTTGCAACAGCTTGGCGACAGGCTCGACTCGCACACGCGCCTCCAGCCGCTCTACCTGCTTGAAGAGAGCGCGAATGGCTGCGCTCACGCCCCGACTGACCCAGTCAACAGCCATAGGATTCTCAAGGAGCAGTTCCGGCAGGAGTCCTGTAGTCATAGGGCAAGGTGAAGAGCGCCTACAGAGATCATAACCAACCATTAAGAAAAGTTACAAACACCGCCGCGGCTGCTCCTTCAGAGAGAAGTGCGTCCTTCTTGAATGGCCGAGCGGGCCACGGCTGCAATTCCCTGGTCGGTGGCGCGGGGCAGATGAAAGTACCGCCCGCCCGCCAGTTCCGCCAGCTCGGCGCCAAAGCCGGTGGTTACAAAGCGGCTCTGCGAGTCGATGAAAAGCAGCTTCAATCCCAGGGCACGGATGCGCAGGGCGATCTCCCGCAGCTCCTGCTTCAGGTCGATGGGATCGCCTTCGCTGCGTCCCAGGGAGCGGCTGAGGGGGATGTTGCCCCGGCCATCGGTGAGGGCCACCAGCATCACCTGACCCACGTCGCCGCTGGCGCGGGCGTTGACCCCTAGGCGCACCGCTTGGGTGAGGGCATGGGCCAGTGGGGATCCCCCGCCACAGGGCAGGGATTCCAGGCGGCGGCGGGCCAGCTCGATGGAGCGGGTGGGGGGCAGCAGCACTTCGGCAGCCTCGCCACGAAAGGCGATGAGGGCAACCTTGTCGCGGTTTTGGTAGGCCTCGGTCAGCAGGCGCAGGGCGGCGCCTTTGGCCGCTTGCATGCGGTTGAGGGCCATGGAGCCGGAGGCATCCACCACAAAGATCACCAAGGCTCCAGCTTTGCGGGCCAGCTTTTTGGCGCGGATGTCGCCGGGCTCGACGATGACGGCCCGCCCCGGCTGCCGCAGGCGGCGACTTTTCTGGTAGGGGGCAGCAGCCCGCAGGGTGGCATCGACGGCGATGCGGGGGTTGACGCCCTGGGGCAGAATGGGCTTGATGTAACGGCCCCGGTCGGCGCTGAACACCAGGCTGCGGGATCCCGTTTTTCCCTGCTGGTTCAGAGATTGGGCGAAGGCCAAGAGGCGCGGGTCGAGGGCCACCTGCTCAGGATCGAAGAAAAACTCCTGCGGCAGGCTGAGATTTTCCGGCTGGGGATCCGTTTCCTCCTTGTCCTCACCGGCGTTGTCGGGGTCTGGCGGCGGGGGATCCGGCTGTTGCGATTGGGGTGGCGGCGGGGGTTGCTCGGGGTCGTAGCGGGCGCGGGGCAGCAGCACCAGTTGTACCGCCTGTTGTAGATCTTCGGCTACCAGGCGATCCCGTCCCTCCAGCGCGGCCAGGGCACAGGCGGCCCGCAGGGCAAACTGCTCCCCTCGATGGCCTTGGACGTTGCCGCGGATGGCCTCTTGCACCAGGTAGTGGATCTGTTCCCGCCGCGGTTTGACCTGGGGCAGCCACTCCCGCGCCAGGATAATCTGGGTGCGGATTTCCTCCAGTTCCGCCCGGTGTTCCGCCAGAAAAGGGTCGGGGGCATCGCCGAATTGGTTGGCCCGCTGGGCGATCTCCCGCCGTTCCTCCAGGCTCAGCTCCCGCTCCAGCGGCACCACCATGGCCAGGCGATCCAGCAGGTGGGGGCGCAGGGATCCCTCTTCGGGGTTGTAGGTGGCCACCAAGAGAGGCCGGCAGGGGTGCTGCAGGCTTAGCCCTTCCCGTTCCAGGCGGTTTACCCCCTCCCCTACCACCGTCAGCAGCAGGTTGACGATGGCGTCGTCTAAGAGGTTGATGTCGTCCACATAGAGCACGCCCCGGTGGGCGGCGGCCAAGAGCCCCGGTTGGAAAACCGTTTCCCCCTGCCTCACCGAGGCCTCCACATCCACGGATCCCAAGAGCCGATCCTCCGTCACCCCCAAGGGAATCTGGACAAAGGGAGGGGCCATCACCCGGGTGGGGGGCGTTGTTCCCTGGGGGTAGCGGGCCTTGGCCCAGTCTGACCAGGTCTCGGGCCGCACCGGGTCGTCGTTGCAATAGGAGCCGGCAATCACCTCGATAGGAGGCAGCAGGGCGTGGATCCCTCGGGCTAAAACCGACTTGGCCGTGCCCCGTGGCCCCACCAGCACCACCCCTCCCAAGCCGGGATCCACCGCCGCCAACAATAGAGCCAGCTTGGCGGTTTGCTGTCCGACCACGGCGGTAAGAGGGAAGGTGCGGGGAGGGGCCAGGGTTGCAGATCCCGAAGGGGACTTAGGGAGGTGGGTCATCGACGGTTAGATCTTGGCGATCTTTTGAGAATCTTCCCAGATCCAGGGCAGATTGAGAGCTGTACACCCCAGTCTATCGTTTTCAAGCGACGCACCGCTTGCGCGACCGAGATTTCTAGGGACGTTCCCAGACCGCTCTGCTCCCTCACCCCCAGCCCCTCTCCCAGCCCTCACCCCCAGCCCCTCTCCCAAAGGGAGAGGGGAGATTGAGATAGCGCTCCGCGCTGCCGGGGCGAACGAGGCAGCAAAGGGTTTCCGGAAAACTGGAGATGTCCCTGTTGAACTGCTGCTGTTTCGTTTTATGGCTGCTCAGGATGGTCGTAGCTTCAGGGGGTGGCGATCATCACATGCTTGGTAATCTGATAGTCGCGCACCGCCTCGGCGGAAAGATCTTTGCCAAATCCCGATTGTTTGAAGCCGCCATGGGGAGCCTCAGAGGCAATGGGAATGTGGTCGTTGATCCAGACGGTGCCCACCTCCAGCTCAGCGGCTAGTTTCATGGCTCGTCCGATGTCTTGAGTCCACACAGAAGCCGCCAACCCGTATAGGACGTCATTGCCCAGGCGTAGCGCCTCCGCTTCTTCGCGGAACGAGCCGAGCGTGAGAACCGGCCCAAAAACCTCACTCTGCACGATCTCCGCTTTTTGATCGACATTGGCAATCACTGTGGGTTCGTAGTAGTAGCCCCGGTCAAACTGGGAAGGGATCCGCCCGCCGGTCAGCACTTTGGCCCCTTCGGCTTTGGCCCGCTCCACAAATCCCATCACCCGCTCCCGCTGGGCTGCCGAGACCAAAGGACCCATCTCCACCCCCGCCTCAAAAGGGGATCCCAGTGTCACTTTGCGCATCGCCTCCACAATGGCCTCCTGCACCTGCGCCAGCTTGCTCTCGTGCACATAGACGCGGGTGGCTGCCGTACAGTCCTGGCCGGTGTTGAACGTGGCGGCGAAGGCGGCCTTGGCGGCCACGCTTTCCACGTCAGCATCTGCAAAAACCAGGAAGGGCGCTTTCCCCCCCAACTCCAAATGCACCCGCTTCAGGGTATTGGCGGCGGTGCGCATCACCTGCTTGCCGGTGGCGGTAGAGCCGGTAAGGCTGACCATGCGCACCTGCGGGTGCTCCACCAAAGCTTGGCCGGTGGCATTGCCCCCGGTAACAATGTTCACAACCCCCGGCGGGATCCCGGCTTCAGCGATCAGTTCCCCCAACATCAGAGTGGTCAGAGGGGTGGTGGGAGCAGGCTTGAGCACCACCGTACAGCCAGCAGCCAGAGCAGGGCCGATCTTCCAGACGGCCATCAGCAGCGGGTAGTTCCAGGGGGTAATTTGCGCGCACACCCCCACCGGCTCTTTGCGAAATAGCGAGGTGTAACCCTTGGCGTATTCTCCGGCGCTGAAGCCATGGATGTCGCGGGCGGCGGCAGCGAAGAAACGCAGATTGTCGACCGCAAACGGCAAATCTCCCCCCAAGCTCACCAGCTCGTAGGGCTTGCCGGTGTTTTCCGACTCTACACGTGCCAATTCGGCGGCGCGAGCTTCGATGAGATCCGCCAATTTCCAGAGGGCCAGGGAGCGCTCGCCAGGCGTGAGTTTCGACCAACGGCCATCGTAAAAGGCCGTCTGGGCAGCCTGCACCGCCCGATCCACATCGGCCGGGCTGGCATCCACCACCTCTGCTAGTTCCTCGCCAGTAGCCGGGTTCTCGATGGTCATCAAGCCCCCCCCTTGGCTATCGACCCATTGGCCGTCGATCCAGAGTTTGTAGGCCATAGCGATGTCCTCAACTGCTTGGTAAGGGTGAAATGGCTTTCCCCATTGTGCCGAATCTTCTTGAGTTGACCAGAAAAAAGGCAGCGCAAGCCCCAGCATTTGCGCCAAATGCTTTAGATGCTCCGCACCGCTTAGGCGGCTGAGAAGTCGCCTTCAAGATTTAGCGAGGGAAAACCACCTGGGCCCGCAACTCGCCGGGAGGGTTGGCCTGCGTATGGATGTTGATGTAGTAGGCCCCGGCCAAGAAGCTGGAGACCTGCTCAGGGGTGAGTTGGGCCTCTAGCGGGAAGTTCCCCGATTGATTGTCGGGATTGGGCAACATGTTCAGGACAAAGACGACCGGGCCTGTGGCCTGGGCGAAAGATTGTCCCGGCTGGGGCTGGGCCAGGTGAATGTGGCCGGGGCCAAAATTGGCGATCGGCAAAAGTGGGGTCGTGAGATTCGTAAAACTCCCCTGGACAGATAGAGTACGGGCGGTCTGGTTTAAAGTGACAACAGCACTGCCGCTGGCGGAGCTGGGCACCGCTACCGGCGGTACTTCGGCAGCAGGAGATAGGGTCAAGGTAGCCGTAGAGACTACAGCTCCCGGCGCAGGGGTTACCGAGCTGCCGCTCCCGCAGCCGCTGAGAAACAAGGCAGCAGCCAGGCAAACACCCCAAAAAGCTGTGCAGACAAAACGAAGCCGAAAGGCTGAATCCAGCAAAAACGTCAACAACATGGAAAAAGCTCCTCGGTCGGAGAACAAGCCATCTCAAATACGGAGCAGGCCCAGCTTCGGATTCACCCTTGGAGAACAAGATCACGATCGCCTGAGGAGTTACCCCTGTTTCTCAAGCCGTCTTCCTCTCGAGGGGCTTCCCAAGAGGTTGAAGCAGCCTAGCTGCTGAGGGGCGGAGGGCCGAAGATGGCCAAGCTCCAAGGCTCTCCCTCGCCAAACTTTCCCAGGCCAGGTTCGCTGATCTGTGTGTTTAAAGGGTTCCCAACCCCTTGACAGGAGGCCAAAACTTACATTGCAAGCATAGCGGGCACAGCCAAACAACTGGGCTAAGTTTGGCCTCTATTGGTCTGTAGGGTAAAGACTGTACTTGCACCGGGCTTTCATGAGCTCAAGTTAAGTTGGCATGTCTATGCCAGCCCATAGAACTAAGGGAAGAACGCAGCAGTATTTCCAGCTTACAGGCGCATTTGGTGTTTGTTACTACAGCCCTACAACAAAGCTACTTTGTGGAGTCCAAGCTACAGCCTGTTAATTTAAAATAGGGTACAGGTATTCAAGAGGAAGGAGAGAAGGGAATGCCAACCCATTCTTTGGATCTAAGGCAAAGAGTTGTAGCAGCTTATCAGGCA